>JAUVZH010000026.1 GCA_030602675.1 Candidatus Heimdallarchaeota archaeon
TTGAAATGTATGGAAATAATGTCGTTAGGGCAGATTGATAATTTAGTTGCAAAGAATAAAGCTCGATTACGAGTATTGAAATTGTAAGGTGTAGAGCAATTATGGCAGATCCAGCTGCAAAGTTGCAAAGAATAAAGCTCGATTACGAGTATTGAAATTATTGAAATCTAAACAATTGTCTTACCAAAAACTTTCGTTGCAAAGAATAAAGCTCGATTACGAGTATTGAAATCAAAATCATATCATGATCAAAAAAAAAATTCTTTCTCAGCAATTAGGTTTAATACTATCAAAAAATCATTCTAGCTTATCTTTGACTGAGTTCCTTTGCTCTTCTTATTGCTTCGAGGTATATTTCTTCCCGCAATCTAAAGCCTTGCTCCAGAAGTTTTTCTAACAAGTCGATGAATTCTTCTAAAGTAATCTCTTTTATTGCAACTGCTTTCAACAAAATATAAATCGTTCCTCTAGGTATTAAACCAACCAATCGTGCTGCTATTCTCCCTGGTATTTCATCAATAAGTACTTCCTTTATTTTCTTATTTTTTGCTAATTGCAGCACTGCTTCTTCTCCGGGATGGAGTTTTACTGGCAACGTCTTTTCAGCTATTTTTTCAATAATTAGCCACCCCTCAGTTATTGCTTGCTCTATTATGAATGCATCTTGTTCTCCTTTTTGCTTTCCTCTGTCAACGACTTCCTTTTTAACTTCTTCAGGAATAAACACTTGTTTGTAAATCTCTTTCAGAAGCGCTAGTTTCCCTATTTTTGCGAGATATATTAATAGCGTTGCATTAGTAACTACACTCATAGCAAAGCCTTCAAATCTTCTTGTAAATCCTC
Source organism: Candidatus Heimdallarchaeota archaeon (assembly GCA_030602675.1). Classification (GTDB taxonomy): domain Archaea; phylum Asgardarchaeota; class Heimdallarchaeia; order JABLTI01; family JABLTI01; genus JABLTI01. Next base: position 844 of record JAUVZH010000026.1, read on the forward strand.
AAGACTATAAGGTACTTCTATTCTTCTCTTCTTAACTTCAGCCATTATTTCCCAAAGTGTCATTTCACATTTTTCAGCTGCTTTCCAAAGTGTCAACTTCCCTTCTTCATATTCCCTTAGATGTTTCTCAATCAACCATTCAGTTGTAGAACTCATGAGAAACCGTCGAATAACTGTTGATCGATCCATCCCCTCTACCTTTGCTATTTCATCTATTAGTTTTGCAAGTTTATCTTCTACACGAGTTGTTATTGTTCTTGGCATTCGACTCACCGTATTAAATTTATTCATTTTAATATTTTAACCTTCCCTTTATTTTCATAGACTTGTCCATTGCGAGTTTTAATTACTCGACTAGCTTCTGCTCATGCAGTAATGAACAATGGACCCAGAAAATAATAGAAAACAAACTTTCTTCCAACAGGAAGAAGGTTAATTCTCTCTTTTTTTTAATCAAAATCCTCAATAGTGATTATTATCATGTTTACTTATGACAAATAAGATTTCTTTAGAACAAAAAATGGTAAACACTAAAAAAATAACCGAGCTAATCCTCGATTTACCTGAATCATTTTCTCTTCCTAATGGGTGGGGACTAAAAAAACTCCTGTTGCATTTGTGGTCCTGGGATGATGAATTCATCAAAATTTGCGAAGGAAAAATGAATGATGCTTTAGATCAATGTGAATTTGAGTTCAAAAAGATGAATATGGACTATGTCGAGTGGAATGATTACGTTTTAGAAAAAACGAGCAATTTGACACTTGATGAAGCTAAAAAGAAATATAAGGAAACACGTTACAAAATAATTACCTTATTTGAAAAATTAATTGAATTCCCAGAAACAGTTGAGGATGAAAAATCATTTTATCGAACAGACAGAATCCTTGACTTGTGGCAACACGATAAGCAGCACTTAGAAGCAGGTGGTATTAAGATAGATTTCTAGATATTTCATCTCGTCTTTTACTGGAGGTTTACAATTGAATATAGAACCTATTGGTTTTGTTAAAAATGAAGTATTAAATCCTTATGACGAGGAATGGGGTAAAATTATATCAGAAATAATTGTTGATGAGAATTATGCTTCAGGTCTGACTGGGTTGGAGAATTTTACTCATGCAATCATAATTTTCTTTATGCACAAAGCATCTTTCAGCAAGGAAAACCATCTCGAACGTCATCCAAAAAGACGCTTAGATTTACCAAAAATAGGTATTTTTGCTCAAAGAGCAAGACATCGACCAAATCCTATAGGAATTACTTCAGTACAAATTATTAGTGTTAAAAATAATATACTCACTGTAAAAGGACTTGATGCAATAGATGGAACACCTATTGTTGACATCAAACCATATTTCCCTTGTTTTGATAAGATTGATGATGCTGAAACTCCTTTTTGGGTTGAAGAAATAATGAAGGATTATTTCTGATATTCCATTATTTTTTTTCAATATCTAAAGAAGTAAAAATTAGACAAGTAGCTCCTCTAACTCTCTCATTTTTTCTATTAATTTTCTTCCTTTCATGCTTACTGCATATTTCTTTTGTCGATCATCTGATTCTAGTTCAGCAATTAGAGTTGTATTTAGCAATTCTTTTAGGTGCTGATAAATTGCTTGTAATGATATGGATTGTCCTAATGACTTCCAAATTCCATAGCCAAAATTAGATTCACCAGAATCTATGATTCGTAAAATTTCTACTTTTGTTCCCATTCTTCTAAATGATTCAACCTTTTTATCTTGAGTAGTACTTTTTTGGTAAGCTCTGGAAGTTTTAAGACCACTTGCAGTAATGATGACCAAAACTGATGAATTTTGACGGAGAATTTTTTTTTCAGTTAGTTTATCAACTGCAGCTATAACTGTTGCGCTACTCAACTCAGCAAAAATTCCTTCCTTCTTCCCCAATAGTTTGCTTGCAGATATTATTCCTTTCTCTGAAACAGAGATAGCTGTTCCATTACTTTCCTTAATACTTTCAATTGCTTTTTCACCAAATGTAGGGTTGCGAACCATAATTGCATCTGCTAATTGGTTTTTTACAAGTTTCTTTTTAGTTGAATCTTGTAGAGGATCTCCAGAATCAAAGGATTTAGTTATTGAATCATAACCCTTAACTTGAACTCCAATAATTTTTGGCAATTTTACCTTTGATGGAATTAAATTAAATGCTTTAGCTTGCTTCAATCCTTTCCATAAGGAGTAAAGCAAACCACCACTTCCCATAGGGACAACAATATAATCAAGCTGTTCAATTGAATCAAATTTCTGTTGTTGCTCAGCAATTTCAAATGAAATTGTTTTTGCTCCTTCAATTGTAAGAATATTGAATTCAGGGGTAGCTTGATAACGATTCTTTTCAATCATTTTTTTAGCTAAATCCAAACTATCATCAATAGTTTCTCCATAATCAATAACTTCAGCTCCAAATGCTGACATCTGAGTTCGTTTTTCTGGTGATGTGCTTTTTGGCGTTACACAGAAGCATTTGATTTGAGCAGCTGCACAATATGCACTTAAGGAAGCTCCGAGATTGCCATCAGAAGCACAAACTAATGACTGCATTTCTCTACTCATTGCATCTGAAACCATCAATGGTGAAATTCGATCTAAATAGGATCCTGTTGGATTTGAACCTTCAATTTTAAGATACAAATCGATTTTATTTGAGAATAAATGAAGGGCTTTTCGTAAAGGAGTTTGTCCTTCTCCAAGAGTAATTGTTTTTGTAAAATTAGGTAAAAATGAACGATACCTCCAGATTCCTTTATCCTTTTCATTAACTTTCAGATCCACATTTATCGGATCAAAAGAAAATTCAACAGAATTCGAACTGCATTGTGGACAAGTCAAAGATCGTTGCAATGAATAAAGTTCTGCTTGGCAGTTTTGACAAACAATTTTTTCTTTCACAAAAACCGCTCCTGATTAATCGTTTTTACTCTTACCTTTACAGTTTACTAAAAAACAATATTTCGAATAACATTTAAAAAGCTAATGTTTCAACCTTAATATACAAGTTATAACTTGTATATTGAGGACGTTGATTTTCAAAAATGAAAAATCTATTCCCAGAAAGATCATACATGAAAACAGGCGAATCAATTCACCAGTTAACTCCCGATGAGAAAGTCACTCGGGGGACAAACAGAATGAAAAGAGGTTTCGCCCGAATGACAAAAGGTGGGGTAATTATGGATGTTACCTCAGTCGAACAAGCGCACATTGCAGAAGATGCGGGCTCGGTTGCAGTAATGGTTCTTGATAAGTTACCTATTGATGTTCGCAGAGCTGGTGGTGTTGCCAGGCCAGCTTCAATTCCAATCATTTGCGATATTCTTGAAGCGATAACTATCCCTGTTATGGCTAAATGTCGATTAGGTCACACCTACGAAGCAAAAGTTTTACAGGAAACAGGTGCAGACTGTATAGATGAATCAGAGGTATTAACACCCGCAGATGAACTAAGACATATTTGGAAGTGGGATTTCACAGCACCATTTGTTTGTGGAGCTTTAGATCTTGGTAGTGCTCTTCGTCGTATAGATGAAGGGGCAGCTATGATAAGAACAAAAGGCGAACCCGGAACTGGAAATGTTGCTGAAGCTATTCGACATATCAGACTTGTGAATGGTGAAATCAATGAGATTAAGCGCCTTCTTGAAGTTGAAGATTATCAGCAATTACTATTTAGATCAAGAGAAATGACTTGCTCTTATGATACTGTCTTAGAAACAGCAAAAATAGGACGTTTACCTGTTGTTAATTTTGCTGCAGGTGGAATAACCACACCCGCTGATGCAGCACAAATGATGATGCTTAGTGCAGATGGAATTTTTGTTGGTTCAGGGATTTTCAAGAGTGAAGATCCAATGCAAAGAGCTTCTGCTGTTGTCCTAGCAACATCTTATTGGGATAGTCCAGAAGTTGTTTATGAAGCTCAAGAAATGGTTAGTGAACAAAAAGCCATGATGGGCCTTACTGGTTCTGAGATGAAACTCAAAATGCAAGAAAGAGGTGCAAAATTATAATGTCAAAGAAGAAAAGTATAGCAATTGGTGTTCTTGCAGTTCAAGGCGATGTTCTTGAACATGTTAACATGATGAATGAAGTTCTTAAGAAAAACGGGTATAAACCAAATACCATTTGGGTTAAAAAACCAGAAGAAATAGAACTATTGGATGGTTTGATAATCCCAGGAGGAGAAAGCACAGTCATGAGTCGACTTGTCTCTGAAATGCGATTTGGTGACAAATTAATCAATAAAATAAAAGAGAAAGTCAAGAATGGTTTGGCGATATTTGGTACCTGTGCTGGAACTATTATGCTATCAAAAACCTCGTCAGATAATGTTGTGAAAGAGTTTTCTCAAACAATTCTTGAATTAATGGATATAGAAGTAGTTAGGAATAAGTACGGAAGACAACAAAAATCCTTTGAAAAGGAATTGTTAATCGATGTACTAGGGAAAAAACCTTTTCCAGGCGTTTTCATTCGTGCTCCAATAATTACTTCAGTGAAAAAGAATGTTGAAGTCCTCTGCAGGAATTCAGAAGAAATTTTTGCCGCTAAACAAGACAAACTCCTTGCAGTTACTTTCCATCCTGAATTAACACATGACTTCCGATTCCATGAATATTTCTTAAAACTAATTCAAAGTTGAAGCAATCTTAGACGTTATCCTTAACGTCTTCATTTTCTATTTTTTCATCAGTATATGGGAATCTTTGCCCTTTTATGTATAGTGGATGATAATTTTTGATAAATAATCCAATAACAACCCCAATTGCAAAGAAACCAAGAAGTGATGATATTGCTAACTGATATGCTATTGTCTTACCTAAAAGTTTGCCTGATGCAAGAATACTTGAAAAGATCAAAGGACCTAAAGCAGCACTAGCTTTCCCAGAGATTTTCTTGAAACCCATATATTGGCCAATCTTATTTGGAGGGGATAATTCTAGGATAAATTGTCGTCCCACAATAAAAACAGAACCCATTCCAAAAGAGAGGAATATAGAACCAATGTAAACAAAGAATCTAATTTTGCTATTTATCCCAGCTAAAACTATAAGTATTATTCCTAATCCCCAAGCTATTGCAGTAATAACTAAACCAAATTTTGGACCCCTCTTGTCTATTGTCGGACCCATTAAGTAAAGGAAACCAATGCCAATAATAATTCCAATAATTAGAATTACACCAGCAATTCTTTCTTGAAAACCTAAACCCTCTCTTAAGTAGTCCACTAAAACAGCAATTGCTGTTCCGATTGCATCGTTAATTAAAAACCAGCTGAAAATAAATATAACCATATTGCGATTTTCTTTAAAGATCTCTTTTGTAGTTCTACCAAGCTGAACAAAAGAGCTTCGGATAACTTTGCCTAAGTTTTCCCTTTTTTCGAGTTTAGCAGCTCTTTCTTTTGTAAAGAAAAAGGGAATTGCAAGAAGCAAGTAAAATATTGCAGCAAAGATGAACATCCAGAAAACCCAATTAAGCTCAATAAATTCTCGAGAAACAAAATATTTCATTACATCATCAGCATCTGTAGCTTCACCAAAAAGTATCGGTAAAACAAAAATTAGAACTACAGACACAATTGTCCCAAGGTAACCAAATGCTACGCCAAATGCTGACACCTTAGCTCGAGATTTGGTATCACTGATATAAGGTAGCATAGATTCATAGTAAAGATTAGCAGCTTGATAACAGATATTTGCAATTGTGAAAATAACCAAGCCTAAAACAAATTTCCGAGTAATAACAATTAAAGGTGTTAATATTATTGTCAATGAAGCAAAAATAAGCACTATAGGTTTCCTTCTCCCAATTATATCTGAATGAGCTCCGAAAATTGGCATTAAAATTGCTACAAGAACATTCGATATCATAAGGAAAGTACTAACCATTAAATGGGCATTATAGAAAGAAAAGCCCTCTTTCATACCAGCAAGTTCCCCCCATTGAAACAAGGTAATGGAAATAATTGCCATAGCAAAAACAGTATCTGCAGCATCATAGAATGCCCAATAAAGAACGTTTTTTTTGCTAGTTGTTTTAGCTTCATCTACTCTGGCTAGTTCTATTACATCCGATGTTTTTGTTCCCTCTGATATATCATCAGAAGAACTGTTACTCTCCATGATGAATCACCAAACCAAAGAATTAACTTAGCTTCTAAAGCATCTTAACTACATAAAATGTTAGTATAAATAAATTTTGAGAAAAAAAGTAGTAGTTGACTAAACAGACAAAAGTGTATGCTTAATCATTACTTTCAACTAATTATTTCAAGTTCTTTTCCATGTTTTGTGATAATCTCTACTGCTTCATCAAGAACCTCATGCTCAAAAGAAGCTTGACAAGAAGTTCGCAAAAGTTGACCACCTTGCGGAACTGCTGGAGCACGAACAGGATTAGTATAAACGCTTCTTGGAGTTTCTTCAAATAGATTCTTGAAGAATTGAAATGTTACCATGTCATTCCCAACGATTATTGGTATAATTGGTGTTTCTGAACTACCTATGTCGAATCCTGCATCCAAATATCCTTCTCGCAAACGTTTTGTATTTGACCAAAGTTTCTTTCGAATAGAATCATCTTTTTCAACGATATCAAGAACTGCTATTACAGTTGCAACTGAAGCTGGTGGAGCACTTGCACTAAAGATCAAAGATCTAGCACGGTGTTTAATCCATTGGCAAATGGATTCTGAACCAGCAACATAACCACCTATAGAAGCAAAACTCTTGGAAAAAGTACCCATAATGATATCTACTTTATCTTGAACACCAAAATGATGTGCTGTTCCTCTACCATGTGGCCCCATAACTCCTACAGCATGGGCATCATCCACATAAACTCCAGCACCATATTGTTCAGCTAATTCAGTGAGAACATCCAAAGGAGCAATATCACCGTGCATAGAGAAAACACCATCTGTGACAATTAGTGCATGTTCACCTTTTGGTATTTCTTTAAGGCATCTCTTGAGATCATCCATATCATTATGTTTGTATATCTTCTTACGATTAGAAGTAATTCTTCCAAGTCTGATGCCATCTATTATGGACGCATGGTTTTGTTCGTCTGAAATAACCCAATCATCTTTATCTAAGAAACATGATAGTGTCCCAAGATTTGCTTGCATTCCTGTAGAAAAGATTACTGCTTCTTCTGTGCCAAAGTAATTAGCCAAACGTTTTTCTAATTCTACATGAAGTTCCATAGTTCCATTAAGCAGTCTCGAACCAGTGGAGCCAACACCAAATTCATCGATTGCTTTTTTTGCAGCTTTTTTCACTTTTGGATTTGTTGTCATACCCAAGTAATTATTTGATCCAAGCATAATTACTTCTCTGCCACAAATATCCACAACAGGTCCTTGTTCACTACAAAGTTCTTTGAAATAAGGATAGTAACCGAGTTCTTTAGCCATTCTTACTTCGGCTAGCAACTCATTTTCAGCTCTTTCTCGATATTTGTCAAAGAATGCCATTTATATCACGTAAAGTCTTGGTTTTGTAGAGTTATAAAAACATTCTCTTTATACTCATACTTTCCGTAAAGAATACCTTGAAAAATTGAGAGGATTATTAACTATAATTAAGTAATCTTCTGGTTGAATTATATGACTGATATTGATATTGTTAAATGTACACGCAAAGATATTCCTTCGTTTTCTGAAATTATGTGCACAGCATTTAATGATAAATATCCCAAATTTTTCTCTGGATTACATGAGAGAGATTATTGTCAACTTGTTAGCCAGATAAATCTCTCTGATTATGACTTAAATGGAAACTTGGGCAAGTACATTATAAAATACGATCACGAAGTTGTTGGAGCAATTGATTTTTACACCAAAGGAAAAAGAGTGCCATTGGGACCAACAATTAAGATCTTATCAAGTCAAATGAATATCATAAAATCACTCAAAACGAGTGTCATGTTACTTGGTTTTGGCCCACCTTTTAAACTTCCAGAAAAGACTCTTTATATCGATAAAATTGGTGTACTTGAAAAGTATCGAGGAAAAGGACTTGGTAAGAAACTAATCATTCATGCTTTTAATATCGCAATTCAAGAAGATATCCAATTTGTAGAACTTGAAGTTACTGCAAAAAATCAAAATGCCATTTCATTGTATGAAAAGATGGGATTCAAGATTACAAAATCAACAAAAACAACATTGGGAAGAATTTTTGTTGGTGTATCAAAGTATTATCGTATGAGAAAAAAATTAAGTAAAACTAATGATAAGCATTAACTGGTTTTTCAACCTTTCAAAAGGTATTTACACAAACTTTCATTTCATAATTTATGACCGCGAAAGAAATCACAGTTAATGGAGAAACAAGTTTTGCTACATTCATTAGTAGACCAAATCGCTTCTTAGTAAATTTGATTCCAGATGGAAAGAAAGAACTTGAGAAGGCATTTCTTCATGATCCGGGAAGGATGAAAGAATTATTGACTCCGGATGCAAGACTTGTTATTAGAAAACCTCTATCATTAACTGATCGGAAAACTCAATGGGACATTTTAGCAGTTCATTATAAGGATATTTTAGTAACAATTAATTCTAGTTTACCTAATTTAGTAACAAAAATTGCATTATCAAATGGCTGGATAGAAGAACTTCAGAATTATGAAAATATCAAACCGGAAGTACGATATGGAAATAGTCGATTAGATTTCATGTTATCAAAGAACAAAGAGAGATGTTTTGTTGAAGTAAAAGGTGTTACATTAGTAAATGGACAAAAGGCATTATTTCCTGATGCACCAACAACAAGAGGTGCAAGACATCTAAAAGAGTTAATAAAAATAAAATCACAAGGAGATAGAGCAGTCGTTTTATTTATGTGTATGAGAGATGATCCAACTGATTTTTCACCAAATGAAAAGACAGATCCAAATTTCAGCAAGCAATTGCTAGAAGCTGCAAGAAATGGTGTTGAGATTTTGGTGTACAAAGTGAATCCAATCATTCGAGAAAGTAAATTAATTTTACAATTTAAAGACAAAATTAAAATTACTCTATAATTTTAATTAAAAGTATTGATAGTTCCAAGGATGATTATCATGAATGTTCAAGAATTAGTAGGAAAAATAGCTGCAGATAAGAATAGTCGAAAATTAGGTAAAATCATCAAAGTTGAAAAAATACAAGATCAGAAAACGAAAATTTGGAAAGAGCATATACTAATTCTTGTTAAAAATTTCTTAAAAAAAGATGTAGTCATTCTTGTTGAAGTTGAAAAATTCATCGAAGTCAAAGAAATCTACGTTTGGTTTGACATCCTAAAAGAGGATTTCGACCAAGAAGTTAGAGAAACAAGAGCTTTGATGAAGCTCATGTAAAATTGAGTAAAACACCTTATTTTGATACATAAATCTTGCATGTATAAGTTAAATTTAAATGCTAGTGTTTTTAGAAAATCAGCTGGCATTCAAATAGAGGACTGATAAAAATGAGCTTTATAGCTGATTTTATACCTATACTACTAGTTTTAGTAGCCATAGCATTCATCTTTGAGTTTATGGATGCTACTTTAGGCGTAGGGTTTGGAACTGCTTCTACACCTGTATTGCTCATTTTAGGTTATGATGTATCTGTTATTGTTCCTTCAATTCTCTTAACTGAAGTAATAGTAGGAATAGTATCGATTATATTTCATTCTCTATTTAGGAATGTAAAATTGGGACAAAAAAAAGTTTATAAAAAACGTAACGGGAAGAAATCTAACGTTAATTCCTTACCAAATAACGTAGTAACAAAATCTTCTAGCAAATTACCTGATACTACAATCTCAGAACCAGAAGAACATGTAGATGATTTTGAAGAAGAAATCATCATAGTAGATGAAAAAGATATAGACATCCATGATGATCATGAGTTAGAAGAAATAAAAATCGAAAATGGTTCTTTCTTAGAGCGTATAAAGAATTTAACAACCGATACAAAAGTTATATTTGTTTTATCAGTTTTCAGTATTTTGGGAATGATTTTTGCTGCAGTAATCAATGTAGTGTTTGAATTAAATGAGATCTTCAATTTAGGTGTGAAATTCTATATTGGTTTAATGGTTTTTGTTATGGGTATTCTTCTTTTAGTTTTAAGAAATAGGCAATTGAGGCTCTCAATGAGAGGTATTATCCCTATGGGTGTTGTAGCAGGATTTAACAAAGGGATATCTGGTGGGGGCTATCGACCTGTTACTGTAGTTGGACAAATCCTTTCTGGAAGGGAAGGGAGAAATGCATTGGCTTCCACAACTTTTTCGAGAACAGCTGCTTGTGTAGTGGATATAATAGTTTACATTCTAACCCATATAATTCAAAATTATAGATTAGGCGAAACAATTACTTGGGATTACCTTAGTATTGCACCTTATCTCATTGTTGGAACAGTACTAGCTGCACCTATTGGTGCATTCCTAACCAAAAAAGCTGAAAACAAATGGATAAAGATTGCAGTAGGTTGGGCAACTATGATTCTTGGGCTTTTTACAATTATTAGATTAATCCTTATCGAAGTTGGTATATGGGATAAAATTGATTTAGGCACTTTGGGTTTTTTCCCTGTTTAAGCTATTTTTCGAGATATTACTTTCAATTATCTCCATTATGAATTGTTTTTAAATTAGAAATTAAATCACATATATTTGTGAGATGTCGAGTGTGTTCAAGCTTTATTTCAAGCATTTATATCCATCAGTTATTGATTGGCGAGATGAACCATTTACTCCTTGGAAGTTTAAGGAAGATGTACTTCTTAGTATACTTCCCTTTTTCGAATCTTCCTTATTAAAAGATGAACTTTCTATTAAGGATGAAATTGGTTGTGAAATTTTTATGGATTCAGGAGCATTCACAGCTGCATCGATGGGATATGAATTGGATCCTTACGAAGTTGCTGAAATGCAAGCCCTTCTCAAAGCAGATTTAGTTGTACCATTAGACAAAGTTGTTTTTAGAGAAGATTCTTCTAAAATTGCCAATCAGAAAATTGAGGATACAATTAGTAACACAAAAATATTGCTAGATTTGAAGCATAAAACAAGTCAAGTTATTGGTCCTTTACAAGGATTTACAAAGAAGATTTTAGAGCGCTCCTTTAATGAATTTAAGAAACTAGGAATACAAAGATTTGCTCTTGGTGGGTTAGTATTTGAATCAGAAATTGAGAAAAATATGGAGAGAATTGCACTTGTCAGAGAAATAACAAAAGGTTATCCATTACATATATTTGGCAAATTTCTACATCCTGAATTATTGAAACTAATAATTGATGCTAATACGGATTCAGTTGATGGTTATGGTTATATTATTGCATCTCTAAAAGGCAATTACATTTTTGATGGGACATATAAGTCAATCTCAGATTTGACAGATAATGAGATAGACCTTTGCTCTTGTAGCATTTGTCAAGAAAATTCCTATGAAAATTTAAGCAGAGGAGATAAGGAATCTCAACATTTACTGATAGTGCATAATATTATAGCTCTAAATAATCTAAAAGAAGAATTGCTAAAACAGAAAAGTAATCAACACTGATGTGAAATGTCATGTTTCGATTAAACAAAATTATTGATGTAACATATAAGCGAACATGCTTTTGTGGCAGACCTTTAGTCAGAAATTTCTGTGAAAAACATGGAACAGATGTGAAGATCTCTACGAGTTTAGTACATGCTCAATTTGATTTTGTAGAAGAAAGTGAAACAAAAGATGATAATCAAATAATTAATGTAAATTTAACTAAAAATCAATTTATTAATCTGTTTAAGAAAAAAAAATATCGAAATATTGAGAAAATAAGTGAGAATTATTCAATTAAAATCTCTTCATTTGGTGCAGATGAACCAATTCAAGGAATTCTTACAGATTTCTTTGATATGCTTGAATGTGATTCTTTTTTTGGTAGAAATAGAATCAAAGAGGTTCAAATGAAAACCTCGGGTGTTTTCTTTAATTTTTTATTTTCATATAACCAAATAGAAGATAATTTGATTCACATCAATTTCGAGCTTGTAGTGTTGAGAAAATTAATTGACTACATACAATGGCGTTTAACACATTTTCATGCAAAAAAAGAAAATATTGTTAAATCTTTGAAAAATACAAGATCTAAGACTTACAATGAAGATGGTTGTTCATATAAAATTAAAGAAGTTATTTGGAGTGCCAATAATAAGTTACCAGATAAAATTGTAGTTGAAGAGTTGGATAACCCGAATAACGAAATAGCATTCGAGACAGGGGTTTTATATCAAAACCATGAAGACTTCTTTCTTTCAACAAAAGCAGAAAATCAATTGGTTTCTGCACTAGCTAATTATTCTCAAAACTTCCTAAAATCATTGAAACAATATTTAACTCAAAAATCATTTCTAGCAGAAATTAATGTTTTAAAATCTGAAGAGCGATTAAAGCGATTTGAAGAATTCATAGGAAAAGAAGTGGTAAATGCATCTGCATTTATTGAGAAAATCAATAATCAAATATTTGAATCACACTCAACTAATAGTGAGCGAATTAGCTCATTTCTCAAACAAGGTTCAGAAAAATAAGATCTAGTCTTTTGCTTCTAAGAAAGAATTTAGATTTTCAATTACTTGGTTTGTGAAAGGTTGATCAAAAATAGCCATTTCTTTGAAAATAGATTTTACTAATTGTTCCGAATATTGCAAAATAAATTTAGCTATTTCCTTTCTTTGAAAGTTTTCATCTAAGCTAAAAACTACATCAACTAGTAGAAGTATTCTTTCTTTGGATGGATTAATTTGTTTAATAACTAATTTGTTCTGCTTAATTTGTGTGAAAAATTCTTTTTTCAAAGGTTTAGATAATTCAGCTATAGTTTTATTGTTTAACTTTTGTATTTGATTATCTAGTGCTTTTTTCCCAATAAAATTAATTTCATAACTAATTCCAGCTTCTAGCATAATTTGTATTCTAAAGGGATCAGGCACAATATTCGCACGATGCATTGCTTTAATTGCTCGTTTTGTTTCCAGCTGCCTTTTCTTATAAAGAGCTATACGTTCTTCAAGGATATTGGAGATGTGAAGTAATTGTTCAAGATTACTATTAACTTTCAATTCCAAGATTTCCGTGCATCCTAATGAATATTAATACAATCAATCCTATTAAGAATTGATATCAATTGCAAAATTCTAATTTAAAATCTTCGAGTATACTTCAAATCATTTATTTATATGAAACCTTATACATTTGATTATAAAATTCCACAATAGGTGAGTAATCTTGGTTAGTGATGAAAACCAATTCACAATTGCAGAAATGATTGGAAAGAGCGCAACATCTACAGATAATATAGTTGTTGGAAAAATTTCAAAGATAATTGATCAGTCTGACAGCGATGAAGACGATACTTCACGAATCTGTGATATAAAAAATGACTTTTTTCAAGTTGTTGTTCAATTAGATCCTGCCGTATTTCCAGCTTTAAGTGAAGCTACAGATATTTTATTCTCAAGTCAAACTTTGGAAAAAGTTTTGGAAACCGGAATCCAACTTAAGCTTACAAAAGATAAAATCAATGAATCCATTGAAGCATCGATGCGATAATTTTTTTACTATAACTCCGCAGAATTTTAGATTTTTAGATTGTTAATGGTCTATCTATTTTTGTAATTACACCACTTTCTGTTATATGAAAAACAACTTCTGTAGAACCTGTATAATCAATGAATCCTATTTTTGTTCGCATTTCTGCTTCGCGTATTGGTGCAAACCATCTAATAAGCCAGCTATCATCAGTTTCCTTTTGTACTTCTGCACAAACAATATGGTTCTTCTGCCAAAGACGATAATAATGACTATTCTCTCTTGTAACATTAACTAATTGGAGAATTTGAGAGACAGAAGCATTGTCTATAATTTTTATCTCAGGAATGAAGAATTCTTCCACAATTTTCTTCTGCATGCCATCAATTATCGCTATAACATATGTTTTATTATTGCTATCAGTAGAATCGTATACTTTGTAGTTTATATTATAAGTAAAAATTAATTCACTACTGGAATATTCACTACTGCCATATTTATCTTCAAAAACCTTTGATGAATTAATATTTACAGCAACTCTTACAGAACTGTAAAAAGTAATACCTATAATGAATAATGTCAAGGTAATATTTCTTCTTCTTTTATTCCAATTCAAAGGAAAAAT
>JAUVZH010000312.1 GCA_030602675.1 Candidatus Heimdallarchaeota archaeon
TAGAATTCTACACAGAATTTGAAGTTGCAGATGAGCGAATCCTTTTTGCTATCTCAGGTTTACCAGAAAAAGAATGGTCTTGGATTCAAATTAAACATGGGAAATTTTCAGTTGGAAGAGGAATGATCGAGAATCCAACACTACGATTGGACTTCAAAGACAAATCATTCCTAATGAGACTCTTGAATCAAGACGTTAACATAAGAAGAGCAGTCCTTACAGGAAGAATAAAAGTAAAACCACTAGGGAAAGCAAGAGTAATTGCTAACTTCTTCGGTCTCTATATGAACAAAATAGGTATGAAATTAGAGTTCTAAGAATGAGCAAAATACTAAAAGGAGTAAAACTTCCTTTTTTTGCTTTTTTTATTGACAAAATATAAAATACGAATTGCTAATTGTAGAATATATCTCTTAAACGAATAACTTTAAGTTTATGAGTCAGGGGGAATATATGATCTTAAGAAATAAAATTAGAATACGGAATTTTGTTTTTCTTGTAATTCTCAGTATTTGTTTTGTTGAAGCCATTTTTCTACCAATAATTGTAGAGGGACAAATAAATAATGGTGACATTGAAATCACAACAGAAGACCTTTATGATTTTAATATTAGATCAGTTATTTTATATAAAAAAGGCTTATTGTATGAGGGAGGTGATATTCATAGGTTTTATGTGTCTCTCAAACAAGATGTTGAATATATCGCGCGAATAAAAATTACAGCTGAATATGGGGGAACTTATCAAATATCTATATTTGGACTCTTTACACATTCATCATCTTCTGAAGGATTTACTGGTCCACTAACAAATTATGTGTTAGAAACAGTTTATACTTCAGATGTAACAATGGACAGATTTGTAGAAATAATTTATACTCCACCTTTTCTTCCTGAAAGACCAGTGTATACCTTATATTTCAATAAAACAGGATTCGCAGGTTGGTGGTAGATAGCACTATCAGGAATAGGAGCTTTAGCAGTTTTAATCGTCATTTTTACTTTTATGATTATTGGAATGACATCAGTAGCAAAAAGAAAGAAAAGAAGGAAAAAGAAGAACTAAAGGAGGAAGTCCTCTTTTTTTTCATTTTTTTACAAAACAGATTATTTTTACATATTACTTATAGATTAGTTTCGAACTAAACCATATTAGATTAAACGTTCTTTAATGGGGAATTTTATGTTTAAAAGAAAGTCCTATATTATCTTATTTTCAGCTTTGCTTCTATTACAGGTATTAATTTTTCAACCTATTCAAAGCAAAGCTACTTTTAGTAGTCTTACAGCTCAACCAATTCAAACATTTTTTCAACCAGCAAATGAACCAATAACTGCAGACGTTGGTGGAACTGAAAGAATAAAGACAAATGTCTTTAGAGATGGTGGTTGTGAAGTAGAAGGTGCATATGGTCAACCAGCTGCATTTTATACTTCAGGTTCTGGTTATAACCATGCTAATCATTCCTATCAAGATGAAGTCCATTCTGGAAGTTATGGTGCTTATATTAGTTCTCGAGGAACAGAGCAAAGGAATTCCCAAATATCTGATTCAAAATATTTTCTAAATATTCCGGAAAGATCTTATCTCGATGAGAAAATAACATTAGATTTTTGGTATAACGCAAAAGCAAATCCTGATCATGCTCTGGGTGCTCAGATCTACTTCTTAGTAATGATCTCTACGGATATTGGGAATCATTATCTGCATTACTATCTTTCTAGAGTAAGTGGTTTGCCAACTAATCAAACTAATTTTGCATATATCGATATTCGTGGTTCATTGAATACTTGGACAAATATTGTGAGAAATATCACATATGATTTTGAAGATTCATTTAGTACTGGTGCTGATTTTTCGGTATCATATATCAGGCAAATGTATTTCTATGTCACATCAGTACGAAATTCAGCAGGAGATACAATTTTACTATTCGATGATATTACTTGTACTAATGATACTGGTTTTGATTATCTTCTTAATGTCAATGGTGATTTTGAAGATGGAAACTCCAATTGGTGGTCCGATGAAGATTCTGGTCCGGGTTCAGTTTATCTTACAAGTGATGATTATACACAAGGATCAAGCGCTATGAATATGACTGCAATGACACCTCTTGACTATTCAAATTCATATGCACATTCTTATAAGGAGATCAATGATGGTTGGGAAACAGTACCAAAAGGTTATTATTGTAATCAACCTGGTGATTTAGTATTTAGTTTTGATTGGAAATATTCTGATTTACCAGGTATTGGTACGCAATATGCCTATTTCCTCATCCATTATTCAAATGAAACTGTTTCTGGAACAAATTATTTCATCCTTGGAGATGAAAGTGATAATTTGGCTGACTTTTGGAATTATACTTCTTCAAATTGGTTTCAATATTATCTAGCAACAGATGATTTAGGTGTTCGAGATACCTGGAATCATTTCGAAATTGATTACTACACAATAATGACAAGCTTGGATTTACCAAATCAAATAGCCTATAATGTTGGATTTTACTTGCATTGCGGTCAAGCTGAAGAATTAGAACCTCAGTTATTAGTGGATGATTTTAAGGTAACTACCTATCCAATTTCAGATCCTTCATTTGAAGGAGTCGTCTCATACAACCCTAGTGATCCAATTTTGTACTGGCGAACACCAAATGATCCAAATTATGTTAATATTACTACAGATGCCTATTCTGGCAACTATGCAGCAAATCTTTCTTCTTATGGTGGATATAGTAATGTCTATAGTAGGAGAAGAGTCTATCTTCCAATTGTCGATAATCTGTTTACCGATTTCTGGTGGAGAATAGATGATTTAACTGATACTGGCGGAGGTCTTGCATATACAGATTTATATCTCCAAATTGATCAAACCAGATATATTCGTTATGTATTAGGAAATAATAGTAACTACTTTGTATTAAACGATTCAACCCACTGTTTTTATTATGTTGAAAATCATAATCAAATTGGAACTTGGAATAATCTATTTAGAAATGTAACTAATGATGTCATTACTGCTTTTGGTCCAGGCAATTGGAATATAACTGAAATAAGTCTTAGTGCTTCTGCTACTGGAACTGATAAAGTGACAACGATCTTTGATGACATATACTTCGTTCGAGATATAGAAGGACCTACAATTGTAAATCTAGAATTAAATCCAACTGAACCAGCATATAATGGAACAGTGGAAGTAAGTGTAGATGTTTATGACAATATCTTGTTGGATGAAGTAAAACTACACTACAAAATAGATGATTCAGCATGGGGTTCAACACCAATGTCTGTTGTCGCGAATAAGTTTGTAGGTACAATTCCGATAGCTGCTTATGGTGTAACATGTTCCTACTATATTGAAGCTAAAGATATTTGGGGATTCACATCAGAACTGGGTTCAGAAACCAGCCCATTAACTTATGTTGTTGGTGATTTCATAAACCCTGTGCTAGTTGTAGATGCACCATCCGAATCAGTGACACTAAGTGGAACTGTAATATTCGATATTACGGAAGGATATGATGTAGGAAGTGACATAGCTTCTTTTGATATAATAATTAATGGAACTTCCGTATATAGCGAAATAACTGTTCCAACAAATTATACTTGGAATACTGAGGAATACGAAAACGCTGATTATGTAGTAATTTTCACAATTGCTGACAATGCTGGCAATGGTCTGGATTTAGGTTTTCTATATACAGTCTACAATCCACCAACTCAATGGGAAGTCTTCGTTGCTTTTATGATTAAATGGGGACCCTATATTGGCGGTGGAGTTGGTGCTTTACTAATAGGTATATTAGCAATTGTTATTGTAGTTAGAAGAAAGAAGAGAATGAGATAATTAGATTCTCCTTTTCTTTTTTTCATTTTTAAGAATAAGAAATTATTACTAAAAGTTAAGATGAAAATAAAATTAAGAAGGAGATATCCTTCCTTTTTTATTTATCCAGTGTATTTTGTTCTTCGACGATCGGAAACCAAAACAAATATAGCAACAAATGTAATGATAGTAAATCCAGCTATCAAACCACCTTTGTAACCTGTTTCCTCGGTGGTTGTACTAGTGGGAGGATCATCTGGGTCGGTGGGATCTGTACCATTAGCAATTTCATCAAGATCATCAATACCATCACCATCTGTGTCTGCTTCTGTGGGATCAGTAATAAATCCATCATTACCTGGGATAGT
>JAUVZH010000373.1 GCA_030602675.1 Candidatus Heimdallarchaeota archaeon
TAGCTAAAATTATTAAAGCATCTTTGTAGAGTTCTTCATCAACAGGATGTTCAATTAATTCTTTAATTTCTGTCATTGGGATACTTGCGTTTGATATTTTTAATCCTTCAATTACACTTTCGACAATTGAAATCTTTCTAAAATGCTCACCGAGTTCTGATAACCATTCTTCATCAGAATCATCAATATTTTCCGAATCTGGAAAAATCTCTGAAGGATCATAGACATCATATATATCTGAACTGTTAAAGAAATCAGTTTGTTCAGGTAGTTCACTATCGAAATTTTGCAAATCTTCCCGTAATTCAATAGGTTTTTGAGCTTTGGAATTTAACCTATTTATCCATCGAGGTATATCTCTATCTGTTAGGTTTTTGTCTAATAATGATATGCTCTCACGAACTTTGGGTGTTGCTCCAATTTCCTTTGTATCTCTTAATTGTCCATCTATTGAATCGTCAGAGATTTTATCCTCTTCCCATCGAGAATCATAGATTACATCGATTTCTCCTGCAAGCTCCAGAGTTCCTTCTTCAATTGCTTGGAAAATTGTTTTAATGAACAATGAGATTGCTTCTTGTGAATTTAGTTTACCTAAAGTTATAATTGCTTCTCGTTGCACACTCATGAATTGCTCATACAAAGCTAAGGAAACCAATTTTTCTTCTATTTCGGTTGTGATAACTGATATTTTTTTAATGCTATTAATAGCTTGAAACTTTATCTTTGGATCATAATCATCTAGTGCTTTAAGAAGAATAGGGATTGCTTCTCCTAATCCAATATTTCCTAAAGCATAAAGAGCATTCCAATAGTAAATTTCATTAAAATCAGTATTGAACCATTGGAGAAAATCAAGGTCAAACGATTTGTGAAATGTTGTTAAAAGTTCGTTATCAAAATCATCAATAAAATCAATATCTGAATGATAGGAATTATGTTCCTGATCCAAAGTGCTTCTCTTTTCAAAATCAACTTGTTGATTTATTTTAGATATAATAAACTCAGCCGAAAGTTTGCCACCAATTTGACCAAGACAACTTATAAGTTCAAAATCTTGCTCTTGATCTAGATTGCTAGTTTTAGCTATTTCAAGTAAATAATCTTCATATTTATCTAAATTGAAATTTCGAATGATTCTAAGAGCAAGTATAAAATCTTCATTATGGGGATTTAAAGAGCTTTGAACAAATGATTTCAGATATTGAAGAATTTGATTATTTGGAAATTTGTTTAGTTTATTCCATGAACTAATAATTTGATCCCTTGTATCTTTATTGATTGAATATGGGTCAATATTAGTGTATAATTCCTCCAATGCTATTTTCAAAGCATAGATTGTTTTGATTAAATCAAAGGAAGGTTCATCTTTACTCATTCCAAGCAATTTATCAATAATATTTTCTAATTCAAGTGCCTCAATTAATTCACGTTCATATGGGAGAATAACTGAGATGACATTGATTAGTTTTAAAGTAATTGGCTGGAGAAAATCATCATTTGAATCTACAAATAAAGAAGGTTTAATACCCATCCAAACAAGTTCTCTCGATAGATAAATGCTTCTTGAAAAGGGAGTAATAAAATCAAATTCTTTTCTTTTGTAAAGCCATAGTGCTGCTAATGGATTGCCTTTTTGTACTAATATCCTTGCAATGGATAATCTTTGTATTTCATTTTTATTATTAAAAACAAATTTTGTACTTAGTAGTTCAACTATTTTCTTATTTGTCATTAGTCCTAAGGTATAGTAGGCATCTTCAAATAAAATATCATAATTAGATATTCTTTCTATTAAATCGAAGAACTCATCAATATCAAAATAACCCGCCATTAGCAATCCTATTCGTCTTTCTTCTGCTATTGGTGATTTTAATAATTTCTGCACATTGCTAAAAATATGGTCCTCATAAGAACTGAGATTAATATTGCGAAAGAGCTTGATTAAAGCAATAGATAAGGAAATGGAATTACCAATTATATGAGCAAGGGAAAGAATGTCTATAATCATGTGAAAATCAAGTTTTGAAGAAATTTCATCTAATATTAGTTCAATTTCATATGGAGTAAGCTTGAAATAATTGTCAGTAAATATCTTCCAATTTTCTAAATCATAGGATAGGAGATATTTGTTGACAGCTTTCTTGTAATCTTTCGAAGTAAGTGCAAGCATGACTTCACGAGAATATTTGTCCAAACTTTTTTTCACCATTAATGTAATGCTAGGTTTAACCAGCAATCTCGAAACGGTCGAAAATGGTTTTAAAATCTTTTGATAGACTATACATAATTGTCAAAGAAAGCAGAAAAGATCTTCTTATATCGTCTTATATACATATAATCCCAGTAGAAGTTACCTTTATAGAATAAGAGGTCAGACATAATAGTTGACATTCAGTTAGTTTCAGAACTAGTTCTCATGAAAATGAGATGCAGAAACTTCCATTAGAAAAAAACTAGAATGTCTCTAGAAAATATTGGGTTGAACGATTTGAACATTCCAACTTTAAAGTTAAAAGAAGGGAGGAAATACGCACTATTTCTAGGTTTAGCAATAGTCAGTATAATGCTCTTAACAATCATTGTTTATGTTCAATCAAGCAACTCTCACTCGTCCCAAATTGAAGGTATAATTGATCCACTAGAGATCCTCAAATTCAAAACCAAATCTTTTGATACTGACACAGATGGCGATGGTCTTATTGATGACCTTGAAATTTATCGGTATCACACAAATCCGTTTCTGAAAGATTCTGATTTAGACATGTTGGATGACTTTGATGAAGTAATAGTCTACTATACTGATCCATCTGATATTGACACAGATTGTGATGGTCTTCTTGATGGCGAAGAAGTTCACATTTACTTTACGAATCCTCTTACAAGAGATACAGATGGTGATGGTTGGATAGATTCTTGGGAGGTTAACAACAATCATAATCCACTGAGGAAAGATAATTGGGATAATATTATTGGTAAATATATTATCATTCCAAGTGTTTTCGTTGTTGTCTTAGTCATTGGTCTATTTGCTTCGGTTGACATAAAATCAATTAGTGTGTTTAATTTTCGGACCACATATCAACAGAAATTACAGACAAATGCTGACCGTCAACTATTGTTTGAGTTACTTACCAAACTTCCTGATAACAAACAGATTAATGTTCAAGAATTTGCTAGAATAATTGGTAAACCTGAAGAAGAAGTTTGTCAACTACTAGGTAGTATTTTTGAACTAGATGAAGTCAATGATGGACAATTGAAACCAAAAGATTTTATGATTCACACACATTCAAACCTTCCATCCTTTGACTTCACATGTTTCTATTGTGGAAATCCAGTTGA
The DNA here is from genome assembly GCA_030602675.1 of Candidatus Heimdallarchaeota archaeon. GTDB lineage: Archaea > Asgardarchaeota > Heimdallarchaeia > JABLTI01 > JABLTI01 > JABLTI01. The sequence continues at coordinate 3,346 of JAUVZH010000373.1, forward strand.
TATCAACTCTGATGATTGCAAATTCTGTGATGAATACATTGTAAGATGCAAAGTTTGCAATAATCCTATAACACACACTGAGTCCTTTGCTACTTGTGCGAGTTGTGGCATTATAGGGAAACCTGAGGACATATACGGTTTCATGTCTCTAGAACTCATTTGCGAACGATGTATAATGAGCAGCAAGTACATGACTGTATAATTCCCTTTTTTTTCTTTCTTT
>JAUVZH010000458.1 GCA_030602675.1 Candidatus Heimdallarchaeota archaeon
GTTTTTCCGCTATAAGCTAACTGTTCTTCTACTCCTAAAATGGTCGAAACTCTTCCATCCCTTATCATGCATGTTTTATCAACATCTTCTTGAAATCTAGGATCATGAGTTACTACTAGTACTGTTACTCTAAAATCTCGAGTTATTTGTTTTAATGTAGTCTTTACTTTTGCAGTATTTTCACTATCTAATTGACCAGTAGGTTCATCACAGAGAAGTATTGGAACATTCTTAGCTAAGGCACTAGCAATTGCTGTTCTGATCATTTCACCACCAGATAAGTGCCTAACTAATCTGTTTTCTAAATGCAAAATACCCAGTTTTTCGAGTATTTCTTTATTATCTTCTAGATACTTGCGTTTCCCTTTATTCAGCAAATTACTTGTAAAGTTGAGATTATCCATTACTGTTCCATCTAGGAATAGTGTTCTTTCAGGAAATTGATCAACGATGCCAATCATGGTTAAACGGTAATTGTTCAATTCAGCTTCGCTCATAGTTCCTATGTCATATTCTGCTACCCTAACTTCTCCACTAGAAATTGTTTCTAATCCTGAAAGTATGTTTACGAGAGTAGTTTTACCAGATCCACTAGGTCCAACCATTGTTATGATTTCTCCCTTATTTACTCTTAAATCACACCCTCGTAATGCAGGAATTCTCGTTTTCGTTTCTTCATCGGTGAATATTTTTATTAGATCTTTACACACAATCATTTTCATCACTCCTGCTTTATTGGTCTATATCTCCTCAATAGTGTGATTATTTCTACAAGCCATCCGCCTGTAATCGTAGCGCAAATTAAAAAAATAAGAATGATTACAAACCACCATGGTAACCAAGGTGTGAATTTAACGTAGTTTTGTTGCATGTTAATGATAAACCCACTAACATAATTTAGCAATGGAATTGTTAATCCAAAAGAAAGCATAATTGGTATTAGAATTATGAAAATTAATTCTAAAGTAAATCCACCCCAGATTTGATTTCTTTTCGCACCAATTTGATATTCTGATTCGATTATCCGTAACCTTCGATAGTATATATTTCGTGCTGTTATAAAACCAAAGAATGCTGTGGCTATAATTGAAATTATTGCTCCCACTAAAAAAAAGTAAATGCAATAGATACTTAAATCTTCATTTATCTCCTCGGTTGTTTCCGAGCTTATTTTTGTGTTCAATCCATAGTCTCTATAGAGTTCATCTCGGATTTTTGTTATTTTAGCGTTGCTTGATGTTTTAATTAATAAATTCATATCTGAATAAACTTTTAAATCGGATTTTATATGATTTAGTATCTGTGAAGCAGTTAATTCACTCGTGACTAAAGCAAATCGCTCATACCATTTATAGAAGTAATTAACATCGTATCTGTATAGCAATGGAAATATATCAAATGAATTGACATATGTCATTTCATAATAACCATTGTAATCAGAACTAATCATTGAAGTAACAAAGATTTCATCCTTGTCATAGTTGTTTTCCTTTGCATATTTGGCATCCATTAGATATGTCATATTGTTACTTAATTCAATAATATCTTCTTCTGTAAAACTTGCATCCTCAAATAGCTTTGAATCCAATATTTGCAAAAAATCATTTATGTTTTCAATACTAACCAGACTAATATCATAACTCTTTTCTCTACCAAGCTGAGTAAATACATCATACTTTGACAGTTCGTAAATATTGAATTCTGTTACTTTTGCTATACCATCGATTTTTGTTATATTCTCTCTAAATTGTCTTGTATAGTTATTCCAATCTGTTATTATTATATCTGAATAGCAAACACTAAGATTTGATTCAATGGGTATGTGTTCCTTAACTGATTTATTTAGAACCAACCCTGGCGTGATACCTAAACCAACAATAAAGGAAGCTAATATAACTCGTTGAAAGTCTTTGTTGTAGATTGAAATATGTTTCAAAGATAAAGTGAGGAAACTTTTAGTTCTCTTCCAAATCCTTTTACCGATTTTAGCCCAAATAAAAGCAACAATTCTGGTCAACAATAGAAAAACTGATGCAGATAAAAAGATAAATCCTATTCCTGTTAAAAACCAGAAGATTAATTGTAATTGAAACTTAATAGTTTCCAATATTGGATTATAAAAGAAATCTCTAATTATAATATTTCCTGTAAGACCAATAGCAATAAATCCAATTCCAAGCAAGGAAATTAAAAACTCCTGAGCAGTAATTATACGTCTGAAAATTCTTTTCCTTCTTTCCTTATACCTCATGGATGTTGATTTTGCAGTTCTTTTTGCTAAGATGTTTTCTATTATATAACCACCTACAAAGAAGAGTATGAATAAAATAATCAGTGCTGCGAAAATAATAGGTTCACCTAATGACATTATAAAATCATTGAAGACATAATTGCCCATGCCTAGAAAGATAAAGTAACCTATTAAGAAACCTAACAACGATCCTCCAAGAAGAGAAATTCCTCCGATAATGAAATTCTCTAATAGAATCATCTTTTTAATTGCCTTGTACTCCATTCCTTGAATCTTCATTAATTTAAATTTAGATTCTAATTCATAATCCCCAATTTTGAAAAGCTCT
>JAUVZH010000390.1 GCA_030602675.1 Candidatus Heimdallarchaeota archaeon
GGATAAAACAGTAGAATTACCAGGTTCAATTATAAAAATGAAACTTGCTTCAATGGACAATCTAGTAAGAATGGCTTTTTTCAGTGTAGCAAGAAATAGTGGGTTAAATTTCTTACTCTATAAAGATAAGAGTATCAAGAAATGGCATATAGGTTTTCTAACTGGAGTAGCAGGATATTTCAGCTTAAGAGGATTACCAATGTACTTTTATGTTGAATTAGATGAAAAACCAGAAAAGCTGACATTTATCAAATATAGTTCAATAGATGGAGAAAAATGGTCCTATTGTGATTCAACAACAACAACAACAAAATGGTCATTTTTGCCTATAATTGAATTAGCAGAAAAACCATCATTCTTTTAGAAAAAAGAATAGTAATAAATAGATGGAAATTTTGAAAAAAAAAGTAGTTGTAATAAACAAACACAAAGCTAAGGATACCAATATGTCAAAAAACAATATCCTAACAAGTATAGCTATCATTGGACATGTGGATCACGGAAAGTCAACTTTAATGGGTCACTTTCTATATGATATTGGAGCAGTTGATCCTAGAGTTATGAAGAAGCATGAAACTGATGCTGAAGGTCTTGGTATGTCTTCTTGGAAATGGGCTTATGTTCTAGATGCTTTTCAAGAAGAAAAAGAAAAAGGAAAAACTATGGATATTGCTTTTAGACGATTTGACATTAATGGTAGAAATTTCGTTTTAATCGATAATCCTGGACATAGAGATTTTACCAAACATACAATTGCAGGTTTAAGTACTGCTGATGCTTGCATTTTGGTTATAAGTGCTGGAAGAGGAGAACTAGAATCAGGTCTTGAACCAGGAGATGAACAAACTCCATCAGGTCAAACTCTAGAACATACATTAATTGCTTCTGTTTTAGGCATAAAGGATGTAATAGTTGCTGTAAACAAGATGGATGGTGCCAAATATTCTGAAGATAGATACAAGGAGTGCAAACAAATTCTCATTGATTTCTTGAATCAAATTCAGAGTCCATGGATAAAAATGATAGATGAAATACCATTCATTCCAATGAGTGGTTTAAATGGAGATAATCTAGTTGACTCAAGTGATAAGATGTCTTGGTATAAGGGTCCTACATTAAAAGAGGCAATTGAGAAAATTAGCATCCCAGAGGATTTATCTGATAAACCATTAAGGCTTGTTATGTATGATGCATATCAGGAACCTGGTATTGGTTTAGTAGGATATGGTCGAATAATTAGTGGGAAAATAAAGATTAACGATAAGATAATTGTTTCACCCGGTAAAAGAACAGCTATAGTGAAAACAATATGGGATGAAGAAGAGGAAATTAAAGAAGCAAGTTCTGGAATGGACATTAATTTCTTATTAAAAGGAGAAGGTGAGGAAGACCTAAGGAGAGGAGCAGTCATCGGTCTAGTAAAACAAGAACCACCTTCAAAACCAAAAATCCAGATAAGACTTCTTTACCTTGGAACCCAACCATTAGTACTAGGAAATATCTCAATTCTTCATGTAGGATCAGATCATGTAGAAGCTGAATTAGAATCAATTATAAAAATTTATAGAACAAATAGCAAGTTCAAAAACACTCCCCGAGAGATTGATGGTAAAGCTATAATGATTTTCAATGAGGAAGTAGCAAGTGTGGTGCTGCAAATTAAAAGCCCTATTGTCACTGAAAAACAATCCGAAATACCAAAATTAGGAAGAGTAATTCTTAGAAAGAAAGGTAGGGTTATAGCAGCAGCAATAGTTGAAGATATTTTAGATTAAGACATCTGAAGGATGAGTTATATAGAAATGGTAGCTAAAAATTCTACTAAAGAACAAAAGGAATCTAATGTTGATTTACACATACATACAACAGCATCGGATGGTACATTTTCTCCATCACAAGTTGTTAAAATTTCAGTGGAATTAAAATTAAATGCTATAGCTATAACTGATCATGATACTGTTAATGGTGTTTCTGAAGCATTAAAAGCAGCAGATGGTGAGGAGATAGAGGTTATTCCAGGTATAGAATTTAGCACAGAAATTAATTCTGAAAGCATCCATATTGTTGGTCTCTATGTAAATCATCTCAATAAAGAACTACTAGAATTAACTGATGAAATACAGAATGCAAGAGAGAAACGAGCTGAGAAAATAATAGAAAAAGTCAACTCACTGGAAGTTGGTCCTGAAATATCCCTAGAAGAAGTGAAAGAAATATCAGATGGTCTAATAGGAAGACCTCATATTGGGGAAATAATGATTCAAAAAGGCTATGCAGAATCTATGAATGAGATTTTTGAAAAATTCATTAAACGTGGAGCACCTTGCTATGTTCCGAGATTTAAATTAACACCTTTTGAAGCAATAAAGTTCTTGAAAAGAATAAAAGCGATTCCAATCTTAGCTCATCCAGGATATGTTTCTGATACTATAGATTTGAACAACTTCATTAAGAAATTAAAGAAAGTTGGCCTAGCCGGCATTGAAGTTTACTACCCATCACACACTATTGAACAAATAAAGAAATTTAAGGAATTAGCTAAGAAATACAAACTCCTTGAAAGTGGTGGTAGTGATTGCCATGGGAAACTAAATGAAGGTCCATTTATTGGCAGTTTAAAAATACCATATTCTGTTTTACAAAAGATGAAGAAGAAATATAAAAAAAAATAATTCTACACTAATCGTTTTCTTATTACAAATAGAATTTCATTGCCAGCATCAATTACTCCAGGTTCATTTGATATTCGTTTTTCTATTTGTAACAAATTTGACCAAGCTTCTTCATTCTCTTGGATTTCAAGTAAAAATTCAGGATTTGCTTGGGAAATAATATTTAGCGCCCTCATTTCAAGAATTTCACAATTATACTTACTTACGAAATCATCTAATTCCGAACTTGTGAAAGCATAATAAGCTGGTTCATTAGGATATTCCTCGAATTGTTTATAATTTGTATCTAGAAACTCCCAAATACCTGCTTCTGTTGCATTCACTAGATTTTCAATATTATTATCCTGATAAAGGGATTTTAGAAAATGTGTTTTATTCTTCACAGTGAAAATTATTGGAGCACCAGCTTTTGTAACCCTAACAATTTCGCTAAATAATTTATTTCTAAATTCACAAGCATAAGATAATGTTCCATGTATACAAATTGTAAGATCGAATGTATTATGATCAAATTGATCCAATTTTGTAATTTCATCTATCAAAGCGTACTGATCAATTTGCGCTGTTAAATTTATTTTTTCAAAACGTTCTCGAGTAAACTTCATTTGCTCTTCAGAAATACTACCAATAATCACTCTTCTATTAAGTCGAGCAATCTTTTCTGAAAAAATTCCTGGGTCAATTCCAACATCTAATATCAGACCATCTTCGGGAGGTAGGAAACTTAGAATATAACTCATGATAATCTCATTATAAAG
>JAUVZH010000222.1 GCA_030602675.1 Candidatus Heimdallarchaeota archaeon
CTGGTTCAAAGAACCAGGTGAACATTTGGAAGACGTTAAAGAGACTCCAGTAGAGATAGTAATACCTCTCATGGTATTGGTTCTCTTAATGTTTGTAGTAGGAATCTTTCCAGGATACTTCTCTAATCTTGCAAGCGAAGCTGCCAAAGCCTTGCTAGGAATCTAAAAGCATATAGAATAAGAAATTGCATGAAACTTCTGTTTTCATGCTTTTCATCTCTTTTTTTTATCTTAAGAAAAAGGAATCTGTTTTGATTTTGATGTATCTCTAGAATTTTTGCTTCTTAATATAAGAATTCCACCAATCAAACCTGGAATGATAACATTGAGAAATGTCTGAATCATAGATAAGCTAATTGCAGGAACATCGCCTATTTCTAAAATAAGAAACAGTAAGGTGACAATTACATAATCTCTAACACCTACACCAGCTATGCTTGTAGGAATTGCTGTTGCAACTATCGCTGCAATACAAAGTACTGAAATAATTACAAGAGGATTAACATTCTCTACTCGAAACCCTTTCAATAGTAAAAATCCTTGTAAACCAAGAATTAGCCAAAACAAAACTGATAGAAATCCCAACAAAAGATAATTCTTAATTTTGCAATTCTTTTGTCCAGTAAAGAAATCATCAATTATTTCATTTGAATTCAAACTAATTTTGTCTTTAGCTTCTTGCTTTTTAAAAACTTTAGAAATAAATTTGATAAAAAACCTAAGTATAGGTTTAGTTATCCTTTTACTGAAAACTGCAATTGTGAGAATTACAAAAATCACAAAACCGACAGCTATTCCTAAAGGAATTCGCCAATCAATATTATCAAATCGCAATAAAATAAATGGAGTAGTTATTCCAATTATGATAAATATTCCAACAAAATCTAATATTCTATCAAAAACAACAGAGAAAACTGCAGTTCCCATTTTTACATTTTCCTCTCTTTTTGTTAAATAAACAGCTCTCAATATATCTCCTACTTTTGCTGGTGTTATTGATGACCCAAATGCACCGATCAAAACTAGATCTAGAGCTTGGAAAAATGGCATGTTTATTCCTTGTGTTTTAAGAATCGCTTTCCATCTGAAGGTTTTAATTAAAAACAGGATAATTGTTCCACCAAATGATGCGAGTATCAACAAGTAGTTGGATTCAACAAGATTTTCCCATATAGCTATTGGTTTACTTCTCCAAATCAAATAACCCATTAATCCAAATGTTATGACTATTCCAATCATGTATTTCCAATTTCTGTTTAACCAATCATTCTTAGGTATTGATTCAGAAATGGTGATTACTTTGTTCATTTTTAGCTTAGGTATGACAATCTTTTCCTCTGGAACGAATGAAGAATCTATTTCGAAATTTGTTGGAGGTAAAATAGCATTGTCATACAGATTATCTGTCAATTTTGTCCAGTCCTATATTTGATTGCATCCCTACTTCATATTCCAACAGTTTTGTTTGTTAATTGAATTCTATATTGTAGCAGGTTGTGCTTCCTGTTTTAACGTTCGTTCACCATGGAATTGTTTTAACCAAAATTCTGTAAAGTCTTCAATAGCATCATAGATGTTTTTCTTGGGATCATAACCTAATAACTTCTTAGCTTTCGAGATATCTGCAAATGTATCTTTAGCATCAGCTTTATTCATTTCAGTATATTCAATGGATAATCCTCTGTTAGTTATTTGAGAAACCATTTCAAGAACAACGTTAACAGAAATTCTAGTTCCTGCACCAATGTTAAAGTCTTGATTTTTAGCTTTTGGTTTTAAAGCTGCTAGATGGAATGCTTGAGCCATATTTTCAACATGTGTCCAATCTCTTGTTTGACTTCCATCTCCAAAAACAGTAATTGGTGAGCTAGTCATGGCTTTTGATACGAATTTATTAATAGCCATATCTGGTCTTTGTCGTGCTCCAACAACAGTAAATGGTCTAATTATTGTTGTATCAAATTCAGGGTACAAATGTCTAAAAACTGAAACTAAATGCTCTGTTGTATACTTGCTGACTCCATAAACTGACATAGGATTTTTTGGATGCCCCTCATTTATTGGCATAAAGATCGTTGGACCAAAGACTGAAGAAGAACTAGTTACAACAACTCGCTCCAAATTACATTCTCTGGAAATATTCAAGACATTAGAAGTTCCTTCAATGTTAATACGTAGAGATTTATCTGGATTTATTGTTGAATATCTAACACCCGGTTGAGCTGCTAGATGAATAACTCTTCTACATTTTTCATTTTCAATCGTTGAAGCAAGTGCTTTTTTGTTTAAAATATCACCATCAACGATTTTAGCTCCGAGTTTTTCAATTTCATGAGCATTCATTCGTTTTAAATGTGGAGAATAATAATCCGAAAAATTGTCAAAAACTACTACTTCTAGCCCTCTCTCGAGTAAGTACTTTGAGACATGATAACCTATGAATCCTGCTCCACCTGTAACAAGTAATCTGGTCATTTTAGTAACTCACTCTATGTGATTTCAAATATCACTAAGAGATTTTATTTTTAAAGTACCAAAAAGAAAAAGAAAGAAAATCCAGCATTAATTTACTTATTTTAAATTAATAATCTGGATCATAATCCTTATCGATAGGTTCACTAATTCGAGTATTTTCTCCTGCTTTCATTTTAGGACATACAACTCGTTCAGCAATAACATAATCGATTTCTATTTTATTAGGAGAAACGATTTCCTCCACTCGCAGAAATGATTCCATTTTTGCATGTTCATCAAGTTCAATTTTAATTCGATTTGCTTGTAATTTACCATTTATGAAGGAAGGTGCGCTGATAAGAAAGATAAATTCATCACATTCGATATCTCCTTCAACTTCTACTTTACCACGAACATTTATGGGTCCAACAACTTTCACTCTTCCTTCAGCTGCCAAACCACCAATTGCTGATATCTCTGCTGCTAGAATTTCCCCTTGAGCTTCTAATCCACCAGCAATGTCGATTAAACCTTCCACATGAATTTTGTTGTTGCATTTTGCTCCACCTTTAACAACCATGTTCGAAGCTTCAATGCCTTCTTTTGCATGTAATCCACCAAATGCTTCAATGTTCCTAGCTTGAATTTTCCCACCAACTTCCACTCCACCTTTGATGTCAATATCCATCTCTATGATTACATCTTCTCCGATATCTATTCCACCCATTATCATTAATCTGTTTGCCCAAAGACTTCCCTTAATTTTGACAGAACCTTTTATATCAACTATATTAGCATTCAAGCTACCATTTGATACTAAACCTCCTAAAATATACACTTCATCAAAATCAGCATCTGTCTCTAGAACACAACCAGCTAATCCTCGCAAATCAGGTTTTCTGCTCATTGTAATACCCTCAATAGTGAACTACTATTATACTAACTTTAGAAAGATAGTTCTAAAATAAAAATTCATCGTAATAATACTTTTAGCAAAAAATTACTCACATTTGAATAAAACCAATTTATTTAAATGTTAGAATTTCCTTACTCACACAATTTCGGATAAAGACCACTGAAAGGGTCAAAGCTATGCTCTTCAATAACCCTCTTAACTATGCAAATATTATTACTGGTTTGATAGCAATAGTCGTTAGCTTTTTGATTCTAGTAAAAGACATTAAAGCTTTTTTGAATATTCTCTTTTCAAGTTCTTTGTTTTTCTGGGGAATTTCTCTTTTACTTAATGGTTTAACTTTTCTATTTACTGAACCAACAGCAGGAGCAAATTTAATCAGAGATTTTGTTACAGGTTCTGCTTCAGTTGCTGCTTTTCTGATTTTCGCAACAGCTTTCTCTATGTTTCACGGTGAACATTATCTCAAAAAATGGTATTTGTTTTTACCACTAATAGCTTGTACATTAGTAAACACCATTATTGGCAGTTATTTTGATAGTGTTGTCTGGGATAGTGAAGATGGTTTACCAACAACTGACGGAATAAAAACAACTCAAGCACCATGGGTTATGATATTTATCTATCTTATTCCTACCATTGTGATATGTTTAGCAATCTTTTTCTTTATTATGACAAGAAAAGAGGTTGAAGATCCATTAATCAAAAAGAGAATCCTTTACTTCATATTAGGATTTACATTCATTGTTGCAGGAGTTTTACCTTATGCATTAGGTGGTATATATGAACAGATATTCAGTCAAGAATCTATAACCCTTGAATATGTTGGTTGGATTATTGCTGAGGCTTTTTGGGTAGTAGCCCCCGTTTTAATGCTTGTAGGATTTTATAGAGGAAAAATAAGGAAAAGGTATCAAGAAGTATTAGAAGATATATCTTAGAAAATAAAATATTTAATGCTATTTGATTTCCAAATCTAATAGCAACTCTTTATAAGTTATTTTAAGCAATAATAACTAAGCATGTAAGTTTATTACAACTTACTAAAACTATTCACTTAAAGGTGACATAATTTTGAAGTTGAACAAGATAATAGTTCTGACAGTTATACTGCTAATGTTAATACCAGTGTCAGGAGTAATTGGTTCTGCTGATATAGAGAATATAGCAATTACCCCAAATGATTTTGGTGATGATGTTGGCGTAGAAGCTGGTATGACAATAAAATATAATATAGCTGAGTTAACAGTTCCTGATTTACTTGACAATATATCAGTGACAGATCTATCAGGTAATCAACTTTACTTAAAGATACTAGCTGTTGAAGATCAAGATTTTGGCGGGGGAAACGCTGGAAAATATGTTTTCTATGGTTTAGGTTTAATCTTTCTCACTGATGAAACAATTTCACTAGGAGAAGGCTATGAATCTGTTGACATGTTAATTCCTGCTGGATCGGCAACACCACCAATTCCAATGGAAGGTTTTCCACATTTTACTGGTGAGACATTCAATCCTATGGGTTTATTCTTCCTTGATGATGGATGGTCTGAACATGAGACAGTGTTAGAATCTATGGGTTTTGATGTAATAAATAATGTAGATGAGTTAATTGCTGAGTATGTTAATGGTTCCGGACTTCTTCATCTAAATTGGAGAAAATCTGATGGTATTTTAACTTCCATTGTTATGGATGACCTATACTTCTATGAAACTGATATGACTGACTTTGATGTTATTCTTACTATAGAAGGTGTAGAAACTCTTGGCATTGAATTAGCTGTTGGTGATGAAATATCATTACAAGCTGATTTAGCATTCTTAGATATTGTTAGCACTGGTGATATTGTTACCATGTTGAATCTATCAGATTACGAAACATATGAAGATACTGTTTTGGCAATGGAAGAACAGATAATCGTCAAATTCAAGATTGAAGCAATTCATGGGTTATTTATTAAAGCAGAAGTAAGTATGTATAATTTGACGACAGAAACGTTAGTCTCTCAAGGTTCTCACTTGT
>JAUVZH010000020.1 GCA_030602675.1 Candidatus Heimdallarchaeota archaeon
GCAATGCCTACTATGACAACTGGTAATACAGATCCAAGTCGTTGGAACTATCCTTCCGTACCTAAAGAATGGTGGCCAATAATTAGAGCAGAAAGACCTGCTTACCGACCTGAAGTAACACCTACTCGAGGTATGGGTCGAATTCCCGGGGTCTTTCACACATATCCTGATGTATATCGAAGCAATCATCCGATATATTCATTCGCAGCATGGGGAAAGAATGCGAAAACTATAATTGAAAAACATGAATATACAGACACCTTTACTAGTGAGAGTCCTTTAGGAAGGTTATATCAACTAAATGCTAAGATTTTACTGCTTGGTGTAGGTCATATCAATAATACTTCTCTTCATCATGCTGAATGGAAAGCAAATATTCCTAACTTCCCAAGAGTATCTCAAGGAGCTGCTCTTTTGGAGAATGGAAAACGAGTTTGGAAAGATTGGGAAGAACTTGAATATAGTGATGAAGATTTTACTGAAGTAGGAAATGCTTTTGAGAAATCGACTAATTATGAACCTAAATTGATTGGACAGGCTGAAAGTCGTTTAGTATCTATGAGAGAATTTGTTGATTTTGCAGTAGATTGGTTTAGAAAAAATCGCAAATATAAGGAAAAATAGATGAGTTTTTTTCATTTTATACGTTTTTTTATTATAAATAAGAATTAAATAGATGTTAGCTGATAATTATTGTAATATTACTCTGGGGACAGGAATTTAAATGACTGAATTAGAGAAACATGAAAATGAAGTTCTAATAGCAAAAATACGTGTAAACAAAATTAGAAATATTTTATTACATTATGCTGAAAAAACACAAGATGATTTTGATCATTATTTATGTTATGAGAAATATGGTTCTGCTAAATTTAAAAAGAAGAAATATTCTTTAGATAAAGAGGATATTGCTGAGCAAAGTAAGATAAAATCAAAGAATTTTAAATTAGCATTTAAAGAGCTTTTTGAAAACGCTACTGAACACAAACCAATCTTAGAAGAACTAAGTAAAAATGATTCTGATGAAGAAATCCGTGATTGGGCTAAATCCTTGCTGGTAAAACTGTAAGTTCAAGAAAGATTATCTTACTATACCAGCTGTATTTCATTTCATCAAATGTACTGAAATTATATTTTTAAGACGAATAACTTGCGATATTCTATCATCTGTCCAGTTTTCTTATCTCGTTCTTCAATTACTGCATCTTTAGTTATTCGTGTGATACCATTTTCCAGTGAAAGATGTTTTAAAGCTTCAACAATTGGCTTCTTCTGCTTTACAAGATTTTCCCACATACTCAATTGGTTTGCTAATTTTTGTTGCTCTTCTGCAATATCCTCAGCAAGTTTCTTTAGACCTTTATCTTCAGTTATGAAACCAGCCTTCATCAGATAATCTTTAGCTTTCTCAATATCTAGTTCTGCCAAAGCTAATTGAGCAAAAAGCCAATATGCTTGTGCTAGAAGCATATGAAACTGCTCTTTTGATGCTATATCAACTAGAATATTAACCTTGTTTTTGACTTCCTCTAATATCTCTAATTCACCAGAAATTTGCAATTCTTTTAAGAGAATTGCTGAGTGATTAATTAACGCAACAACTTGCCAATAAGGAGGTAGGTTTTCTTCAATTAGTACCTCTTCAAAAATTGCTGCAGCCTTACTCCAATCACTCATTCGAGTGTCTGCTTTTAATACAAAACCAGATGCAAACCGGTACATTATATTAATTTTCTCACTTTCAACTATCTGATTAATTAATCTCAATTGCTCCAAATATTGTTGAGCTTTTTGATGTTCATTTTTATCTATAGATAGAGTAATTAAATTATACAAAACAGCAGGGAGTATTCTTCTCTTATCACCTATCTCTTCACATTTCTTAAGTGCTTTAAGGTTGTATTTCATAGCTAGATTATATTTTCCCATTTGATGGTAAATTGCACCAATATTACTGAATACTACTTGAACTCCTACTATTTCTTCCCCTAGAAAAGCTAGGTATTTTAGGTAATATTCCAAAGAAAGTTCAAGCTCTAATAAAGCACTGTATGTAGAACCCAGATCATTATAGATATATGGCAAGTCTCTTTTTGCATCAATCTCTTCATTTAGCTCAACAGCTTTTTGATGAAATTCTAATGCTTTACTTAAGTTGCGTCTGTTTTTTTGATTAACACCTAAACCATAGTATGCAGCTGCCATGACTTGTTTGTTTCCTAAGGATTCTGCAATCTTGAGACCCTTTTCATAAAGCTCATCTGAGTTTTTGAATTTCATTTGTAATCTAAAATTATCACCTAAGATTATAGTTATTTGAGCTTTCAATTGCTGGTTTTCACTTCTTTCAGCAAAACTTAAAGCTTGCTTACAGTATTCCAATGCAAGACTATATTCTCCCTTTACATAAGGTACACCTACTTTTAGAAACAACAACTGTGCTTTTCGTTTTGCATAAGCTTTCTTTGACAATTTATCTAATTTTTGAAGCAATTGTTCACCTAAATGTAAAGTAACTAAATGTTTCTCAAAATTCCCTGACCTCCAGTATGCTTCCGATTGTTGTATTAAAACATCAAGCCGGGGGAGAACTAAATCTTGATCTTGACTTTCTTTTATGACCATTTCAGCAATCGAGAAGACTTCTTGGTAATCACCCATTTTTGTCAGAATTTCACTTTTTAGAGCTAAACAGGTAAGTTTCTTTTCCAATTTAATGTTGTCAATTTTAAGTGTCTTTTCAATAGATTTTAGCGCTTTCTTGAATTCTCCTTGATTTATGTGTTGTTCTATTTTTTTTAATTGCTTTTTTACATCTGATGTCAAAAATCTACCCTCTTATAATAATAAAAAATATGTAATCAAAAGATTTTCTGTCGATAGGTGTTATGCTATTAGTGGTGGTATTACTTGAGTATAAAAAATCCTAAATTCACTAAAGTGATAGAGCGAATTTTCTTTTTTAATTAGATTTTTGTATAAAAAAAATGATTATCCGCAAAAAATTATTAAAACAAAATAAAGTTTGTACTAATTAAGGGGAAAAGAACAAAATGAAATTTAATCTTCAACTCGGACAAGGTTTCTTTTTTAATAATGATTCTTTTCCCAAGATAAAAGAAACTGGACGGGGTAAAATTAATCCCTGTCCAACTAATACTTATGAACATTAATCCATTAAATCCTCTAATTTAAAACTATGAAGAATATCAGTTGCTATCTGAAGATATCTTTGTAAGTCATCTTTTACATTTCTAGAAGTAGCTACTTCTAAAGCAACTTTAAGGGTATCAATAGCCTCACTCAATAGGATATAGTTTCCATAATTAAATTCATATTTGTTACTGACGAATTCTTCTATAAGTTCCAAAGCACTGATAGTATCCTCATCATCAATTTTATCTGGAAATATTACTTTCTTTTCTGAGACTTTAACGTTGATATTTTCTTTTCTAATGAGATATTCAATTTTTGCTATTAACTCCTTTTCAGTTAGATCAACTTCTTCTTTTACAACCTCTAATGGAACATAGGTACCATTCTCTTGGCTTTCCTCTAAAACCATCCTAAGTCTTCTTTCCTCCGATAAATTGCTCATTGTTGTTAGAACGAAATAAGTTATTCCTAGAGCTGCAAATATACCAAGATTTATTTCCAAGAATATCAAATATCTGTACTTTTGAAAGAATACGCTTATCTTCTCAATGGGAATTGCTACTTCCCTATTTAGATAGTCTTCTGCATGTAATGATAAATTAGCAATTGTATGAGAATTGACAACAGTTGTTTCATTAGAAGATCTAAAAATATAAGCTGTAACAGGATCTATTCTATATCCCCAATGGTTATCATAATAGATTAATTTACCAAATGCTAAATAACCGCCATCCTTAGTATGCCTTGCTGCGTACTTTATAAGATCCCAATAGATATCTTTTGAAGTTTCAATGGCAATTTGATCTCCATTAGCATCATGAATAACAGCCCACTTGCTTCCATCATGAGATAATTTATCGTTAGAATTCAAAGTAATTGCAAGAATACCAAGACCAATGGTTACTGCTAATAATACTGAACCAACAATTTTTGCAATATCTCTATTCATATTCTACTTAACTCCCCAGTTAAACATATGTGCCTTATTTTTAATTATTGAT
This sequence comes from Candidatus Heimdallarchaeota archaeon, assembly GCA_030602675.1. Classification (GTDB taxonomy): domain Archaea; phylum Asgardarchaeota; class Heimdallarchaeia; order JABLTI01; family JABLTI01; genus JABLTI01. Next base: position 4,158 of record JAUVZH010000020.1, read on the forward strand.
AAAAATCCTATTTAATGATTGTTATCTTTAAGAAAATTTAAGCTACAAGATATTTAAGGATAATTAAACTGTGTTTAAAAAAAATTATCATCAAACAATTATATTCACTTTTTTACGAAATTCATGCATATTATGCTAAAAGTATATTAATTTTCTAGAACAAAATTCCAAAGGTAGGAGATAATTAACGATGAAAGTTGATACGTTTTTGGTAGAGAAATTTATGGATAAATATGAACTCAATGTTGAGATAAATATTGCAGAAACTTGTGTTGACCCATTCACATTGGGTGAATTTCTTGAAATAATGGACTATGAGAATTTCTTTGAAGAATTCAAAAGCAGAAAATTAACTTATGGTCATATTAATGGCTCACCTGAACTCCGAGGTGGTATTGCAAATCTCTATAACAAAATGAAAGCTGATAATATTTTGCTTTCAGGTGGTGCTATTGGAGCAAACTTTCTAGCTTTTTATAGCCTTGTAGAACCTGGTGATACAGTCATCTCGATTTTCCCTGCTTATCAACAATTGTATAGTACTGCAAGATCATTCGGTGCAAATGTTAAGTTATGGAAATTAAAATGGGAAGAGCAATGGGTTCCAAATATTGAAGACCTTTCGTCACTTGTGGATAAAAAAACCAAAATGATAGTTATAAATAATCCACATAATCCTTCTGGATGCTTAATTGATAATGATCAACTTAAAGAAATTTGCAAGATTGCAGAAGAATGTGATGCATATGTACTTTATGATGAAGCGTATAAAGGACTATACATAAACGATAATGATTCAGTTACTTCTGCTGTAGATATCTATGATAAAGCTATTTCAACTGGTTCTTTCTCAAAAAGCCTTTCATTAACTGGATTGCGGTTAGGTTGGATTGCTGCTAGTAAATCAATTATTGAAGAATGTATTCGTCACAGACATTATACAACTATTAGTAATGGAATGATTGATGACTCTCTTGCAGCATTAGCAATGCAACATGTTGATCGAATTTACAAACGAAATTTGAATATTGTTAGAACAAATTTCAAGATATTAAATGAATGGATTGAAAACGAACCATTGATTGATTGGGTACCTGTTAAAGCAGGAAGTGTTGGCTTTTTGAAATACAATATCGAGATGCCTTCAGAGGAATTGTGTTTAAAGTTAATCAAGGAAAAAAGTACCTTTCTAATTCCGGGTTCTTGCTTTGAAATGGAAGGCTTTTTGCGTATTGGATTTGGTAATAACACTAATACACTCATAACTGGATTGGAACGATTTAAGAAATTCCTAGATGCTTATCGCTAGAATCATATAGTCAATAATGGTAGTTGTTTGACTTGAATAGTAAAAAAACATATTCAGTTCTAATAATAGATAATTTTCATATGGATCCTGAACATGATTATATAATCGAAGGATTTTCTACAAAAGAAATCGCAATTGAATTTGCTAGACGTTGGGTGAGATCTTCTGTAGAACATCAACGTAAATCAAATGCTGATAGAGAAGAGTTAAAGCTTATATGGTATCAATTTGGTGAAGATGCTACTGTTCTAGGAACTAACTATGCTGGTGGTGATGAATTAGACTACTTTCTTGATAATCCAGCAACACCAGAAGAATGTGATTGGCAATCAATTAAACAATTGTCAAAGAAGTAACTTTCATTTAATTAGTAATTAAGATTCAAACAGAAAATGTGGAGTTTTTAAAGTTCTTTAATTATAATTTAGCAAAGGATTTTGGTGTATCTTTTGTTAATAGACCCGAAAGAAGCAATCACTAGTGAAGACACTCAAGATAATATTGGGATCTCTTCAGATACACTAAGAAAATATCAGAAAGCAATACACCACAAACCAGACGATTATAAAAAATGGGTTAGATTAGGTTCTATCTATTTACAACATAGAAAATTAACACAATCTACTGACTGCTTTTATCAAGCACTAAAATTGGATGCAAATTCATGCATCATATGGAATGTTTTGGGATCGATCTTTTACATGCAAGGTAAGAAAGCTCTAGGTGTTATGTGTGTTCATAAAGCTCTGAACTTGAATCCTCAGTATTTTAATGCTAAACTCTTTTTGGAAACAATAAATAACAAAAAAGAAAGTAAGAAGTCTCACATGAAACCAAAATTATTTCATTAGAATTTCTAGCAGAATATGCTCAAAATTTTTTCACAGAAAATGAACTTTCTATGCAATAATTTCTTCTTAACTAATGTGTTTTCTGAGAGCTTTTGCAATCCTTTCTGATGCATCCTGTAATACTGATTTTGGACAAGCAATATTAAATCTTTGAAAACCTTCACCAGATTTACCAAACATTGCTCCATCATCTAAGCAAACTTTCGCATCCTCTTTGATGATTCTGTCTAGTTCCTTTGGTTCAATACCTAGCTTTCTAAAATCAACCCAAGGTAGATAGGTTCCTTCCAAATCGAAAACTATAATGTCCTTATGAAAGTCAGCAAAAAAGGATTTCAAAAACTCAAAATTCTGCCATAGATACTTCAATAATTCATCAAGCCATTCTTCACATTTATTATAAACAGTTTCAGTCGCAACTGCTCCAAAAATAGTAGGAGCTCTTATTGAGAGATTAGTTATTTTAGCAAAGTATTCATCGCAAAGTATCTTATTAGGTATAATCACAGTGCTTGATTTCAATCCTGCAATATTGAATGTCTTTGATGGAGCTACACAAGTTATTGATTTCTGGGCGAATTCATCTGAAATTGTAGCATATGGGATATGCTGATTGTTTGGAAAAATCAAATCACAGTGAATTTCATCAGAGATAACAAGTACATTGTTTTCATTGCAAATCTTGCCCATTTCAGTTAATTCCTTCTTGGTCCAAACTCGGCAAACTGGATTATGTGGGGAGCATAAAATGAATTGTTTTGTACGAGGTTCTTTACATTTTTTCTCTAAATCATCAAAATCAACTTCATAACGATTATCATTTATGATTAGCTGATTGTTTAAGGCATTCCTTCCATTATTCTTTATAGAACTAGCAAAAGGATAGTATACTGGTTCTTGAATGATAATATTATCTCCTGGTTGAGTAAAATATTGTATTATGAAATTAACCGCTGGGACAATACCAGGAGCGAATTTTATCCAATCCTTTTCTATAGTCCAATTATGTCTGCGTTTAAACCAATTTATTATCGCTTCATAGTATGATTTTGGTGGAATAGAATAACCAAATATTCCATGATCAACTCTTTCTCTAAGCGCATTGAGTAATTCATCTGGAGCCCGAAAATCCATATCTGCTACCCAAAGTGGAAGCATTTCATCATATTTGAAATACTCTTTCATGAACTCTTGATTCCATTTAATTGCAGTTGATTTCGTTCTATCTATTATTTCGTCAAAATTCCATTTGGGTTTCTTCGTCAAACTTTTACACCAACATATCTAAGACTAATGCATTCAATTAGTTACTAAAATTTATTTTTCTGAATTTAATCTTCTTCATTATCTTTTCTCTGTTCTTGCTTTTTCTTTGAATTCTAAAGCTTTCTGTTTGCAGATGTCTGCATTATCAGTATCAGACAAATCCTGATAAACAATTGCCATTAATTCATTAGCTTGTGCAATACCTGCATAATTATCAATTGTCTTCAGTATTTCTTCAGATTTTCTTAATTCAGAGAGAGCTTGATCATATAGTTCTAATTTAAAAGCTAAATGCCCTTTTACAATAAGAGCCCAGCCTTTTGTTTGTTGAATGTCTTCTTCATCTGGGTTATTTTCTGCAAGATCGAATACTTTAGTAAACTGCTTTTCAGCCTCCTCAATCTCTCCCTTTCCTATTAACCGGTTGCCATAAGCAAGGAGACATCGAGCTATGGCAAGAGGGTTTTCAGATTTCTCAGCAATAGCTAATGCATCTTTTGTCCGTTTTACAGCATTTTCAGTATCCTCTAAATTGACTAAGGTATTATCTATACGCATTAAGCAGAAAGAAAGAACTCGGTTTCGTTCTTTTTCTATTTTGTCTGGTAAATTTGTAAGTGAATTAAGTTCAGCTTTTACTTTTTCATATGCTTTCAATTCTTTTGAAAAATCTGAATCTTCGACTGCAATCCAGAGCGCTATTTCAATTTTTTCTTCAGCTTCCTTAATCTTCTCAAGAAGAGACTTAGTATTTTTCTCAATCATGAAATTACCAACCAATTTACTAATATTTTCTTGTATGGAATTACTTTTATAATAATTCTTCTTTGAAGTTTTTTATTCAAAATTCAAGAAATATAATGGACAGATCACTGAATTAGATGTTTATGTTAATTATGAAATCAATTAGTTAATCTAAATTTATTTTTCTGAATCAAATTTTTATTGGATGATGGTTTTACACATTACTTTTATTTTCTTTCAAAACATAGTATTCTTTGATAGTTATGGAGTGTTTGTTGAAACAACAAGGAATGCCTCAGGGCAGCTGTTATACAATTACAGATAATGGTACAAAAAAGAAGGCTTGTGAGGTAACACTAAGAACTAAAGATAATCAATATGAGCGCTTAATCAAATCAAAACACCTTTCACGACCAGAAGATTATTTCTCTGTCTATCAGAGTGGATGTAACCATGATTGCTTAAAGTGTCACTCCTCTGAATTTTCCAAGAGGGTAAACGGTCAATGGATTAGTGAGGATGAGCTGGCAAAGATTGCCAAAGAGTATCTTTCCTATGTAACTGTTTTTGAACCCAAAGAAAGAGTAACCATGTGGCATGCTGAGGATCTTTGCTTACATTGTGGTTCTTGTATTATACATGGTAGAAAATCCAAATATTGTCCTGGAAAACTATCAACTTCTGATATTGTTCTTTCCCCTCAAGGGTTTGGTCCTGCTAGAAATATTTTGGCATTCACTGGAGGAGATTTGACATGCAATCCGAATTATTATGCCAATGTTGCAAGAAAAATCAAAGAGGAAACTGATGGAAAGATAAGGGTTCTAGTTGAGAGTAATGGTTATGCTCTTACAAAGAAAAACCTCGAGACACTCAAAGAGGGTGGTGTTGATTCCTATTGGTTGGATTTAAAAGCATATGATAATGAAATTTATCAGAAGTTATGTGGAACACCAAATGATACTGTATTAAAATCAGTAGAGTTAATTATTGATCTAGAATTTACACTTGAAATCCTAATTCTATACATCCCAAATTATGTAGAAACTGATCAACACAAGCAAATTGCTCAATTAGTCGTTGATGTAGACAATGAAATTCCAATTACTTTATTGGCTTTCTTTCCTTCGTATAAACTAATTAACAATCGTTCACCAACATTCCAAGAAATGATAGCAAGTTATAATGAGCTGAAAGCTGCTGGATTGAAAAACATTCGCTTAGGAAATCTCGGAGTATTCGCTAAAACAGCTGAGCAAATTGAACAGGTTCATTCATTGAAAAATCGCTGATACAAGTTCTAGAAAGATTTTTCATTTGTATCTAATATAACTGTAAGATATGTGGAAAAATTGGAGCGCAAAGATGGAGCTTTTAGCAGGTTCATCTTTTAGTAATATTATAAGATTATCTTGGCAAAACAAGTTTCGTGTCCACCCGAAATATTGGTATAGATATTACATAGCAGTTAGAGCAAGTCATTATTTCTTGCCTTTTAGATTAATAGAACGAATGAAATATAATCGAAAGATAAGAGAAACCGATATCGAACAGGACCCAATTTTCATAATAGGTCATTGGCGAACCGGAACAACATTACTACATTCTATGTTAACTAAAGATGAGAACTTTGGTTATGTTACAAATCTAGAAACTTATTGTCCACATTTCTTTTTATCGTTTGAAAAATTAACTCGAAGGATTATCGATTTCGCTTTACCAAAAAAAAGGCCCATGGATAATGTAAAACTAAGCAGTTTTGAAACAGCAGAAGAAGAGTTTGCTATTGGAAGTTATGACAAATATAGCTTCTATCATCATTTCATTTTCCCCAGAAATTTTGACTTGTATTCAAAATATCTTTTCTTTGATGAATGTACACAGGACGAAATACAACGTTGGAAAACAAGATATCAATTTTTCCTCAAAAAGATCACACTAAAACATAATGGAAAAAGATTGGTATTAAAAAATCCAGCAAATACTCCTCGAGTAAAATTCCTTCTTGAAATGTTCCCTGATGCAAAATTCATACACACATATCGAAATCCATACTTTGTTTTTTCTTCAACGCTTAAATTATTTAGAAATCTACTACCAGTGTTTTCATTACAAAAATGGGACGATAAGCAAATACAAGATGGTTTTCTTAGAAATTTCAAAAAAATGTATGAAACTTTTGAACGAGATAAAGAATTAATTCCGAAAGGAAACTTACTAGATGTCAAGTATGAAGATTTGGTAGTAAACCCATTAAAAGCAGCAAAGCAAACCTACAAAGAACTACTGTCAGATAATTATGAATTGCCAAAAGAAAAATTTGAGCAATACACTAAGCAGCAATCATCGTTTGTACCAAATCAACATGTGCTATCAGATGACATTATTACAAAGGTCAACGATTATTGGGATCAAATGAGGAGAGATTACGGTTACGAGCGAATGGAAGTTGAGCGTTCTTAGAATGATTTATTAAATTCGTATAAAAAATATATTAGCTGGTGTCCTTTTTGCATGTTACCATTATTAATGTCTATAATGATATTGTTCCCGAAGGTTCTGAATTTATTGCCGATCATGGAGTAGCATTCTATATTGAAACACCAGAAAAAACAATTCTTTTTGATACAGGAGCTAAGGGCAATATTCTACTTCATAACATGAAAGCTCTCGATCTTGATCCTGATGCTATCGAAACAATCGTCCTTTCGCATGGTCACTGGGATCATTCCGGAGGGATAATAGGTTTACTGAAAGAGAGAACTAAAGATACTCCAATAACTGTAATTGCTCATCCAACAATAATGGAACTAAAGGGAATTGTTAGAAAAAAGGATAATAAAAATATCTTATATGAATTTCCAAAAATACCACAATCACTACAAAAAAGAATTATTTTCAAATATTCAAAAGAACCAGTTTCCATAACAGAAAAATTAGCTACTTTAGGTGAAATACGTAACCGTCCTCATAAAGATGGAACAGAGTCACGATTAATACATGAAGTTAATGGAAAAATAGAGAATGATCCAATGATGGATGACCTATCACTTGTACTAGAAACGAAGAATGGTTTAGTTTTAATTTGTGGTTGTTGTCATGCTGGATTGTTAAACACATTATCTCGAGTAAGTGCTTTATATGAAAATATGAACATCCACACAATAATAGGTGGAACACATATGCTGCGATTTAATCACGAGGAAGTAGATTTTGTAGCAGAAAATCTGAAAAAACATTATGGAAGTCCTAAGCTTTATCTTAACCATTGTACCGGGATTAATACAACCGATCACCTATTAACTCATTTCAAGAATGAAATTGTTAACACATGCTTAGTAGGAAAGAAGTTTACCTTTGAATGCTAAGCTTTAGCGAATTTATTTTCCCTTTTTCAAAATCTTAAACCAATCAGGATATTCAGGTATACCTTTTTGTTCGAAGTTGTAATCCCAGATAATGAAACCATCTTTTTTCTCTTTAAGCTGCTCAAAACCTGCATCTTCAAAGATTCTCTTAATCGCTTCATTTCTATCTGTTTGAATATACTTTCCTTGAAAAACGGTGGCTTTTTCTTTTTGAGCTTCACGCATTATGTAATAAAGAAAACTTTGCTCAACTGTTTTGCCCATTGCTCTACATGAAAATGTCACTAGCTCCATATTCCATATTTCTTGATCAATCTTTATCAACGCTACACCTATGAGTCCATAGTCGCCGTAACGATCATAGAGATTAGCAACATATATCCTGTAATCGTTAGATTTGCTAAAATCAAGAATCTCTTCCTTTGAATATCGTACTGCTGTAGCATTTAATTGATTAGTTCTCTGAATAAGTTCAGTTACTCTTCCCAGATTTCGATTTTCAGCTTTTCGTAACCATAATTCCATGTTGCAAGACAATAAGAAGTTTCTTTTATCTAAACCAAATTGCTTTTCAGCTTCTTCTCTCTTCTTCTGCTGTCCATACATTTTTGCTCTTTTACTACTTTCTACAGTTAATTTCCCAATAGGTTCAAATTCAAGCATTGTTAAACTGTTCAAAATTTCTGCATCTGTAAAGACATGTACCATTGGTAGGAAATTCTTAATTTGATCCCTTTCATACGGATTATCATCAAAGAAAGCTAATGAATCAATGCCTATGTTTAGCTCTTGAGCAATTTCTTGAAGACTTTGAGCTTTATCATTCCAACTAATTTTCTTAACTACAAACATATCAGCTGCTTTACCAAGAACCTCATCAATTATCGGAACACTTGAAGGATCATTCTTACTTGCAAGTGCAAGTAGTATTCCTCTTTTTGCTAGCAGTTCAAGAACATGTATTCGATTTTTGTGAAGGTATACTCCTTCTACTCCATCATCCCTTAGAATACCATCCCATAAAGTATTATCAAGATCCACTACTACACATTTGATTCTTGGTCCATGACCTTTTGCTACTTTCAGAATTTCTACTAAGTCTATACCGATTGTAACTGCTCCCTCTCGAGTAAAATGCTCGTAGATACCATCTGCATCTCCCTCTCTAATTTGATAACCTACCCCATGTTTAAGAAATGAATCGTAAATAGCCAAAACAAAAACATCATCATGCAGTTTACCAATTTCATACAACAAGAGGTCGAATTTATTCAAAAATTCACGCAAGCTGTATGCATTCTCCAAATGCTTGTAAGCGAATTTTCCTTGTGCAGGTCGAGGAACGATAGGGTAATCCATAATAACATAATTAGCATTAAAGTGCTTTCTTGCTTCACTAATAGCAGTCTCGAGACGACTTCTAATTTCTGTTAATTGTTGTTCTTGCATCTCGAATGTTGATTTGCTTTTTTGAATGTCTCCAATATAGCTTCTAATGTTCTGAGCATCACTAATAACTATAACATCTGGTTTAAAGGAATAAATACCACCTTTTAGATCAGTTAATGCTAAATAGGGATCTGATGATTCACCATAATCAAAGGTATGATAACAAACTGCACCATTTGCTTCCAAGAATTCTTTCACAAAAGATAGCTCACAACCACCTACAAAACCAATCTTGAGAACCTTAAGAAATTCTTGTTCATCATCTGTAAGTTTTGTTGCAATATTGATTGGACGAGATGCTTTCTTTGTTTCCTCAGTTAAACGTTTAAAGACTGTTTTTCTGAATTTCCTATCTGTGAGCATACGCCAAAATAGTTTTAATAGTCTTCCTTTAGCCAATGTATCTAAAACCACCAATCTGCATGAATTAATATTTGAACGACATCACCTTTTTTGGCTTTATCAAGTTCTTCAAATAAATGATGACCATATCGTCTTGTGAAATCATATCCTCCTGCATCTGAGAGATACATATCACGTTTCATATCATATGCTGAATAGACATTTAATTCCTTTTGATTTAACAATGACCAGATAGATCGATTTTTATATTTATCTCCGTGTGCAGCAACAACTATAATTGGAACGATTTCTCTTAGTTCAGCTAACTCTTGAGTAAATAGTTGAATTGCTTGCTCTTTGTTACCTTTCGTTTGAGTTAATACCTCATAGTGATATCCTATCTCATAACCTTCAGCGTTCAATTGTTTAATAAGAGGTAGAGCTTTTTCAAAAGAGTATTTCTCGGAATGAAGTCTAATCATTGAAGTTGATTTTATACCCTTTTCCTTCTCTATATTAATCATTTTAGAAAATCTTCTCAAAGAAAGATCGACATCATGTCTAATGAAAACATTGACCTTTTCTGGATCAATCTTTTTGTGGACAAAATAATCGGATAGGATTTTCACTGAATATTTATCATCCTTTAATTTATCAAGAAATTCAGCATATGTTTTCAGTCTATATCCTTTAATCCATTTAAAACTTAAATAAATCAACAATAAAGCTATTAACATTCCAAAAACTAAAGGAAAAATCCAACCCAGAAAATCCAACCATAGAATGGAGCAGGTAATTATTGCTATGTAACCTACAGCAACAAATATGGGATAGAATGGTAGTAAGTCGAAAAGCATTGTAGCATACCTTTTTGTTCTCCAAATTGAGATGAAAGAAAACAACCAAAGAAACACTGAAAGACAGATAATTATTAGATAGATTATCCTAACATCCATGTTTCTTTCCCGCCTTGAATTCTTTTAATTATTTTTCTACGTTTGTTCATTAAAATCATATCATATATTTGTTTTACCCTAATTGAGTTATTATTACAATACAGAATGCAAAGAAAAGGTAAAATATCAACTACTACATATTCTTATCCATGTTCTCAGAAAATGCTTGGCCAATACAAAAAGGTAGAAATGGCTTGCCTGTTTGGCGATTAAATAAAATTCTTGCCATTATCCAAGATAGAATTCAAACTATACCTGGGGAAAACAGAGAGGTACCATTAGTTTGGAGTGTAATGCATATGTATTCGACAATGCAATTAGCTAAACTAATAGCTCTAAAGAGAGGATTAGATCCGGAATTAGCTGCTTTAACATGTGCGTTTCATGATATCTTTACACTACAAACAGGAAATCATACTGATCATGCAACTAAAGCTGAGAGAATCATAAGGGAAATTATTGAAGAATACAATAAAAAACATCGCGAGAGTTTACAGGTAATAACTGAAAAAGAGATTTCTTTAATCATAAAAGCCGTTGCAATTCACAGTGATAAAACAACAACTACAGAGAATCCCTATGAAGAACTCCTAAAAGATGTTGATAGTATAGATAGTTTTCTACACGGAATGACACCAGGTAGAACATCTAGTAGAATTCCTAGAGTAAATGGAATATTTGAAGAGTTAAACATAAAATTCAAAGTAATAAAATAATAAATAAACTGACTTTACTATTTATATTAGAAGTAACATATTCCTATTGAGAATAGGATAGGAGATTCATTTCTTGAAGAAGAAAAGAACACTGATTGGTTTTTTGGTATTGAGCTTAATTGCTCTACCAATCATCACAAACTTTGAACCTAAAACTGAATCTTACCCTAGTGCATATCCAGGTGGCTTACACTCTTTCTTGATTTGGGATGCATTAATATTACTTTATTATGATAGCATCAATGGCTCTTCCTATTATGATATTTGTAGCGATGAGATACTTGATTTCTCTACCAAATACTATGATGACATGTATCGAGCTCAAGATGATTATGATGCCAATCTTCTATTACAATGGGGTCATTACTGGGATCCATATAACAGAGAGGGTTTTTCAGGCAATGTTGGTGCTCCCCACCATGCTCAAGATTATTTTGAAGAAGCAGTGAAACATTATCTTGGACAAGATGGTTACACTGTGGATAAAAATGAAGCATATTATAACTTGGGTTATGCTATCCATCTTGTACAAGACCTAACAGTTCCACATCATGCTCAAAATAATCCCTTTGGCAAACACCTTGATTATGAAACATTTTGTTTTACTCAATATGTTTATGGGAATTTTACTAGCCCTCAAAACGGAGTTTACACCCCTCCAAGAGATTGGAATGGACGAGTAAATGCAAAAGGTTGGGTTCATGAAGCAGCTAAAATTAGT
>JAUVZH010000108.1 GCA_030602675.1 Candidatus Heimdallarchaeota archaeon
TGCTTTAATTCCATCAATCATATGTTGAGCTTCATCAGGTGGGAATGGAGCAACTCTGAAAACGACATCCTTAAGAATTTCTACGTAGATACCTCCGAGACCAAACATAACTACTGGTCCAAAAGATGGATCTCTTGTAACACCGATAATTACCTCTGTTGCTTTTGGTACCATATGCGTTACTAAAATTCCACGTATTTTTGCGCCTGGTTTGTAAGTTACAGCATTCTCTATAATTTTGTCATATGCTTCCTCAACATGAAGAATATCTTTTAAACCGACGATAACTCCACCAGCTTCACTCTTATGAATGATATCTTCAGATACTATTTTCATGACAACTGGAAAACCAACTTTTTTCGCTGCTTCACTGGCTTCTTCTGCAGAATGTACTAAAACAAATGAGGGTACTTCTAAACCACATAGCTTGAACAATTCCTTGGCTTCGTGCTCAAGCATTTGAACTCGACCCTCTTTTCTTACCTGTTTAATTATCTTTTTAATTTCCTCTATTGGCAATTTTATTGGTATAGCTTTTCCTAACCTTTCATGTCTTTCAATGAAATTGGACCAACGATATAGTGCAGCCATTGCGGAAATTGCTTTTTCAGGCAAATCATATGCAGGAATTTCTTCCTCATTTAATTTATCAACCATTAGTTCTACAGCTTCTCCACCGATACTAGCTATTACGAATGGTTTCTTACCAATGTGTTTTTTAACCTCTTCAATTACGTAATCTGCCAATAAATCAGGATTTGTTGTAGCAGTTTGACAATAAAGAACAACAATTGCATCTATTTCATCAGCTTGATAGGCTGCTTCAATTGCTCGCTTATATGCCAATTCCCCACCTCCACCAGTAATGTCAACAGGGTTTTTTGTTGAACCAAAAGGAGGCATTATTTCTGGTTTGAAGAATAGTTCTTTGAGTTTTTCTTGATTATCGTAAAGTTCAATGTTGTGATCTTCACAAGCATCTGTAGCCATAACACCTACTCCACCACCATTTGTAATAATAAGAACATTCTGTCCTTTAGGTCGTGGGTTATTTGTGATACATCTTGCCCAATCAAATGCTTCGGAAGCATCAATTGCTCTAAGCACACCCATTTGTTTGAAAGCAGCAGAATATATCTTATCAGAACCTGCAAGACTGCCAGTATGACTTGCTGCTGCAACTGCTCCTCTTACTGATCGTCCCGATTTTAGAGCAATAATTGGTTTTTTCAAACCAACTTCCTTGAAAACCTTCATTGCTACTTGCCCTTCTCTCAATCCCTCAACATACAGAAGTATTGCTTTTGTATTTGGATCGTTCTTCAAGTAACTATCTAAGAGCTCACTCTCACCAATTTGCGCTTTGTTTCCAATGCTAATTAATGCGGAAAGACCAATTTTATTTGTTATAGTCCATCCCATCAAAGCAATACCTAATGCACCACTCTGGGTAATAAAGGCTAATTTTCCAGGTTTAACATCACCAGGTCCAAATGAGGCATTTAAGTTTGCTGGAGTATATACCATACCAAAGATATTTGGTCCGATGAAAGGTATTTTGTACTTTATAGCAATGTCTACTAGCTTTTGTTCAGTTTCATGATCACCTATTTCCCCAAAACCACTTGTGATGATTGCAGCTGATTTGACACCTTTCTTTCCACATTCTTCCAAGACTGCAGTTACGAATTTTGCAGGAATTGAAATGACAGCAAAATCAACTTCTCCAGGAACATCAGAAATAGTTTTGTAAACATTTTTCCCGAGAATTTCCGTTTCTTTTAGATTGATAGGATATAATTCTCCTTTAAAACCATAAGAAATAATGTTATCAACTATTTCATAACCGATTTTCCCAGGTTTCTTAGAAGCACCGATAACCGCGATACTTTTGGGTCTGAACATAAATTTCAGACCTGGATATTTTGTAATTTTTCAACACCTCTTACATAGTTTCAAATTATATTAACCTTAAATTGAAACATCAAACCATTAGAGTAAAGTTCATGATTGACTATGAAATTCATTACCTTTCTCTAAATCGATTTTGTTCGTTATTTTTTTAGCTCGTATGTATACTTAGTGCATACACAGCTTAAACTCAAAACAAGAGAAAAATAAAAGTTTGGGTGGTGTCTGTATTTACTTCTTTTGTTTAGAAGCGACTATTATGGACACCTTTATCGATTTCTTTTTGTATTTCTCGAGGATCTTTACCTTCACAAGTTACTTTACAGCTTAACATTGTTCCTAAAATTTCTTTAACTAATGTTTTTTTGCTTGAAGCAAAACTACCTTGTTTCTTGATTTCAGCTATTGTGAAGATTTGATCCCAACTAAGATTACCTACAAAAGGTTCCTCTGGTACTTCTTCGGTTGATCCATGACCTCCCTTTGCTAAACCTGCTTCTTTCAGAACTAAACCACTTGTGGTTGGTATACCTACTTCTAGGTCAAAGGATTTGTCAGGATGAATGATTATCTTTACAGGTACTTTCATACCTCTAAATTGGGAAGTCTCTTGATTGATTTTGCCGATAACTGCACCAATGTTTACACCAGTTGGACCTAACGCTGGGCCTAATGGTGGAGCGGGGGATGCTTTTCCGCCTTCAACGAGAATTTTTATTTCTTGATCAGCCATTGTTTAGCACCTAATTGTGTACTAATATTAATTATTTAACCGTCGAGTGAATTCGTTTTAAGAAGTTTTTCCTAAATCTAAACCAAGACATTAGTATAATTCTTAAATACTGAGATCGTCGACACGCAAAAACTAAAAGATTGGTTATTTAAGATTTCTTCTTGTTTTGATTAATTTCCAAATAGCTGGGATAATTATGAATTCTTAGCGAAAGAAAATAATTGACCATTCTTATCAAAGAAAAATCCAAACTAAAAGTTTCTTATTCTTATTTTTTCATTCTCTGAACAGAATCAAAAAAAAATTCTTTAGTGCTCTATACAAAGCTTTTTTTCTAGTAAAGTCACATATATTAGTAAATTGTAGGATGTTTGGTTACTGATGTTCCAGTTATTTATTGATAGAAGAAATAAATCCAAACCATTGAAAATGGGACCATTATTTATTATCACCTTGTTAGTGATTTTGTTAAGTGTTTTAGCAATCACGAAAACTAGCGCAAAAATGGGCATCAACTTCTGCCAAAAAACTGATCTAGATAGTTCAGTAACTGAAATTTTTCCTTGTAATGGGGTTGATTCCGATGGAGATGGACTCACAGATTATAATGAGACTAACATCTATAATACAGACCCTAACGATCCTGATACAGACGACGATCTACTTACAGATGGGTATGAAGTAAAATGGGGTTTGGATCCATTAGTTGCTGATGATATCAATGCAGATCCTGATAATGATGGTCTTACTACAGAGTATGAATCATTTTATAATACAAACCCACTTGATCCCGATACTGATGGTGACCAAGTTAGTGATGGTATTGAAGTTGCTCATGGTACAGATCCTACCGATCCAGAAGACTTTCCAGACTTATCTGTACCCAAAGATTATCGAGACTTAATTATTGGTATATCGATTGGTGCTGGTATTGTTACTTTATTCTTATTAGGATCTTTGCTAATTGTTAGACAATTTCGACCTAGAGAATCTTCAAAACGCATAGAACTAGAGAGGGATGAAAAAGAACTCTTTACTAAACAAAAATCTAAAGGAAGAGAGATGTCTTTCGAAAGTGAAGAGCGTGATGCAATACAGGCTATACTAAAAAAGCGACAAGAAATAGATGAAAAATCTAAAGCTGTAAAAACTCCAAAAGATAAGTCAGATGTACCTTCTGATACACCTGAACCTGTTGTTGCAAAAGTGGAGACATCTATTGAAGCACCTATGAGCATGGAGGAAATAGTTACTTCTAAAAGAAATCAAATGCGAAATATTATAGCTGCGTTGAAAAATTATGAGGAGCAATTAGATGAAATGTTGAAAAAGAAAATGACTCCTTTTATTATCAGCACAGCTTCGAGAGAAGCTCTTACTGAGTTTGCTACCGATTCCCAATCTTTACTTAGTGAAGCAAAAGTAATTTGGCCTTCAACCATTTTACCCCTAATAAAGGGTTATGAAGAGCAACTACACATTGATACTTTAGATGCTGAACTAATAATTGAGGATTGTAGTAAGTTATCAGATAAAATCCTTGAAATTTTGGTCGCTCGTGAAATGGAAATTGTTGAGGAAGAAGCTAAAAGAGAAGATGTAAAGAAATTAGCTAAGGAAGCTTTGCTAGAGGAAGAATCTGAATCTGAGGAAATAACTCCTGAAGATGGATCTGTTCAAGAAAGTCAAGAGCAAGATAACCTTGATCAACAAGAATAGATTTACATCTTGATATTTTCTTTCTTTGCTCTTTCTTTGAATAATTTAAACATATCATCATTGAATAAAACTATCTTGATTTCTTCAACAAATGAAAAGCTGAAATCAGCAATGGTCTTTAGCATTATTTTCGCGCATTCTTTTGGAGAAAATCCTGCAACACCAGTTCCTATTGCTGGAAAAGCAATTGATTTTAATTCCAAATCTTCAACCAACTGTAAACTATTTTGAACGCTTTTCCTTAGTGATTCCTCAGTAATATAACCATCACTTCTCATCCCAGCTGCATGTATGACATATTTTGCTTCAAGATTACCAGCAGTTGTTTCAATTGCTTCGCCATGTTTTATTGGTCCCTTCTTCATTGCTTCCTCTTCAATTACTATACCGCCTTTTCGTTTAATAGCACCAGCCACACCTGCACCCATCCAAAGTTCATTATTTGCAGCATTCACAATAGCATCAGCCACTATTTTGGTTATATCACCTTTGAGTATCTGAATTTTCACTTGAAAGTCTCCTTATTTTGCTAAAATAAATCAGAATTTTAATCCAGTTTTCCAACCCAAGAAAGTGTACAAGTCTGTTTCTGTTTCTGCTAATTTTTCTAGTGGTTTACCTATACCATGTCCGGCTTTCTTTTCAATGAAAAGTGAAATTGGCTCATTTGATGAATTTGCCCACTGCATCAATGCAGTCATTTTCATTGCATGGATAGGGTCAACTCGAGAATCAGAAGCAGCAGCTACTAATATTGTTGCAGGATATTCTGTTCCTTTCTTGACATTATGATAAGGTGAATATTTGAGGATATACTTGAATTGTTCTGGATCTTCTGCAGAACCATATTCCGGTATCCAGTATCTTGCGATGCTAAATAGATGATAGCGTATCATATCTAACAAAGGTACACCAACATAAACAGCACCAAATAATTCAGGATTTTGAGTTACAGCTGCACCCGTTAAAAGTCCTCCATTGCTTCGTCCGTTGATACTTAGGTGTTTCTCTGAGGTGTATTTATTAGAAATAAGCCATTTAGCTGCATAGATAAAATCATCGAAAACGTTCTGTTTCTTTTCTAACATACCTGCTCTATGCCAATCTTCACCATATTCTGATCCACCTCTAAGGTTAGCAATTGCAACTACTCCTCCATTTTCCAACCAGAAAAATCGACTATATCTAAGATAAGGAGGTTTAATTGAGATATTGAAGCCACCATATCCACAAAGCATTGTTGGATTCTTGCCATCTAAATTTATGTCTTTTTTATGTGCTAGGAACATAGAAACTTTTGTTCCATCTTTTGAATCATACCATATTTGTTTGACAATATAATTCTTCTCGTCCAATGGTTGTTCTATTTCATTGAAAACTAGAAGATTCGATTTATCTATTTCATAGCAATAATTGGTTCTGGGATAAAAGAAATTCTGTAATCCAAAATAGAATCTCTTGGTATCTCTTGCTGAAATTAGATCATTTGTTCCCATACTTAATATACTTGAGAATTCTGGTAATTGTAGTTCTGATATTAAATTACCATCCCTACTATAAATCAAAATATATTCTGAAGCATTCTTCATTACTTTTACAAATATTTTCTCTTTAGTAACTAATACTTGACTAATTATATTATCGCTTTCCGGAATGACCTCTTCCCAGTCTTTAAATTTAGGAGAAGTGATTTTTGCTTTAAACAGAGCGTTTCTTGGAACATTCTTATTTGTTAAAATCCATAATTCATCATTAAACATAGAAATATTTGTTAATACATCTTCTCCAACAATAATTCCTGTCAATTTATTGTTGTTTTTGACATCCATGATGTAAAGATCATTTTTGGTATATTTGTGCACAGAGATTAACAAGTATCTTCCATCTTCTGATAGCTCTACATCATAATGATTTGTTTTAGGTCTACCCTCTCCAAAGATTTTATAATCATCATGCCAATCAGTTCCTATTTCATGAAGATAGACATGTTGATTGTAATTTTCCTCTCCTTTTGGTACTGTTCCAAGTTCTGGAAACCTTGTATAATAAAAACCAGTTTCATCAGGCAACCAAGCTAAACTGCAAAATCTTGTTCTTGGTATTTTGTCTTCAAATATTTCTTCTGTTTCGATGTTTTTTATGTGCAATACAGACCATTCATTACCATCTTTTGATAATCCGTAGACAATGTATTTGGCTTTTGGTGAAATAAAAAACCAATCTAATGCTACTGGATTTTCTTTACTTAGCTCATTTGGATTAAGTAAAACTTTGGGTTTTCCATTCAAACCCTTTTGTACATATAGAATGGGTTGACTCTCTATAGTAGATTTTTGATAAAATATGAAACCTTCCTTCTCACTTGGTACTGTTAATGTCCCTAAAGAGAGAAATTCCTTAATTCTATCATATGCACCTTGATAGTTTGGAATCTTAGCTAATAGCTCCTTTGTATTGTTGTTCTGTATATCTATCCAATCTTGAACCTCAGGTTGATCAAAATCTTCTAACCATCTATATGGATCAACAATCTTCACATCATGTATTTCTTCAATAACCTCTTCCCTTCTTGTTTCAGGATATTCCAAACTTAATTCACCTAATCTTATCTAATCTCTCTTAATAAACATAATTTGTTATTGTTTTCTGAAATATGAATATTGTTCCAATATGACTATTATGAGGATTGTTTAACTAACTAATAGATTCATATTTCAACTGAAGAACATTGATATCATTTATATCATGAAAGATGATGAGAGGTTATAATGACTTCAACGAAATTGAAAGTAGCAATACCTATTTCAGATCAAAAGAAATTACTTGTAGGTTTAGTTATTAATCCTATCGCTGGTGTAGGTGGCAGGATTGGATTAAAAGGCAGTGATGATGCTAAAGAAATCTGGAAAAAACTCGAAAGTGGTGAAGGCCAAAAGATTTCAAATGATCGTGCTAGAAGATTTCTAAAGACAATTATTGAATTAAAAGATGATATTTTGTTCTTCAGTTATGATGGAGAAATGGGAGGAGATATTCTTAGAGATATGGAATTTGATATCGAAATTATTGGTCAAATAAAGGATAAAAGACCGACAAGAAAAGATACTGTACAAGTAGCTAGGGAATTACTCAAGAAAGGAGTTAAATTAATTATATTCATCGGTGGAGATGGTACAGCATGTGATATGTATGAAGCTGTGCAAGATAAAATGCCATTATTGGCTGTTCCCAGTGGTGTAAAAATGCATAGCGCTTGTTTTGCGTTAAATCCTGAGATAGCAGGAATGATCTTCAAACAATTCCAGAGTGGTCAATTAAATATCACTCATTCAGAGGTAATGGATATTGATGAAGAAGCATTTAGAGCAGGAAGGTTAAGTGCAGAACTAAAAGGAATGGTGGTCATACCATATCTAAAAGCAGCTTTTCAAGGAGGAAAGATGGCCTCACCTTCTTCATTCGATGAAAAACATGATCAAAAAGTAATTGCTCAAAGAATATCAGAAGAT
>JAUVZH010000457.1 GCA_030602675.1 Candidatus Heimdallarchaeota archaeon
TCCAGAAATTCTTTATCTCTATAATTCAAGTAAAATTCCTTTCTCGATTCATCAAAAAATTCTTGGGAAATCATTGGTTTTTGTAATTCAAGAACTATCTTTAGCTCAGAAAAAAAGCATTGGAGCTGAGATAGGTAAATTTCTTTCCAGATTTCATTCAAAGGAATTGATAGGTGAATATCTAAAATGCTTTCCTAAACAGAAAGAATTGTTTTCTAGTGATCAAGATTTTATGCGATTTTTTAAAAGGAAATGGTTCACTTGGTATGAGGAAGCAGAAGAGATTGCTTATCAGCATCTTAATCAAAAGCAACAAGATTGGTTAACAAAAATCTTCGAAGACTATCTAAATAATGATGATAACTTTACTTTTTCTCCAAGGATTTCACATAATGATTTTGATACCTCAAATATTTTAATAGATCCAAAGTCTGCAAAACTAACAGGAATAATTGATTTCGAAGAATGCAATATATGGGATCCTGCTGTGGATTTGCTCTTTTTTGATGAAGGTCCAGAATTTATGAAGGCTATACTTGTTAACTACAAATACTCACAACAGAAATCTCTAAAAGCTAGAATGAAATTCTTCTATAGCCGAACATGTACTCCTTACCTTGTTTGGGGAACACAGCACAATAGACCTGGAATGATAGATGAAGGATTAAGAAGAATTAGAAAAAACATGAAAATGTTTCCAAAATAAAAGAATTAGATATATCAAAAAATAAATCAATTCACTTATATTTGTATGTTGTTTAAGTAATTTGATAGAGCTTTATTAAAAAAATTAAGTTGGCTTGAAATTGACAGAACCAGATACATATTTTGCACCTGCTAAAAGATTAGATCAAGGTGATGTTTACCTACAAACAATAAAAATACTTGGATTAAGAAGTGCAATACAAGTCCTAAATATCTTGCCAAATTTAGTTGCTATTTTGAATATGGAAAGACAGATAGTTTTTACAAACAAAGCTTTTACAAAATATTTAGAAACAAAAAAATTTGAGGATGGTCTAGGACTTAGACCGGGGGAGCTTATAGAATGCATTCATTCACATGATCACATTAATGGTTGTGGTACTGGGAAAGACTGCAAATACTGTGGTGCAGTTCTTACATTATTGAAAAGTCAAGAAACTGGTGTTAAACAAGAAGGCAATGCTAATATAACTGTAACAAAAGATGAAAAGCAAATAGATTTAGACTTTCATATTATTGCTAGTCCAATAACAGTAGATAATGAGATATTTTACATAGTTGTTTTTACAGAAAATAGAAAGTAAAAGATATTTCTTGAAAAATAATCTCAAATGTCTATTTATTGTGCTTAGAAAAAGAAGAATTGTATTTCAATATCATAATTTTGAAGAAAAGATATTAATTTGCAAATAATCATTTCATAATTATGAATACTGAAGTCATTCAAATTGCTTTATTAACTGCTTATGGAAAAGCTTACATCGAAGGCAAAGATGTTTCTTTTGAGAAAAATCATCCTGGTGCTTATAATCATCGAAATATCCGATTTGTTGCAAAACTTCCCCAAGAACAATTGCTAAAAAAAGACATCATAGCAGAAAATCCTAATGATTGGTTTAATTACCTTAAAAAAGAGAAATTCAAACGTTTACATTTAACCTATCAACCTTCAACGAATATAATCACCAAAGCTCATCTCAAATCAGTTTTCGATGGCAAAGGGCGTCAATTGTATATTATCGCTGAGAAAGAAGCGAAATGTGATGTCTGGAAATCAAAATGGCAATCTGAATTTGGAGAACTAATGTCTTACTATTTTTTGATGATTAAAGATATGGATTTGGAAAGTGTAAACTTTCCAACAATAGAAACAACAAAACTCTATCTAAAAGAGATTTTAAATGACTTAGTTGAATTTACCATGAAGAATGAACTGACCAATTGGACAAAAGTTTTCCAGAATGCTTTAAACTATCTAAGTATTGAGAATCCCTCAGAATTAATAGAAGATGATTACCTTCCTGCTGACTGTTATAGTTTGGAAGCAAAACAAATACTTGCAGCATGTGATCAAGCGTGGGTATTTGGTGGTATGGGTTCCTGGAATGATGTTGTCCATGTCCATGATTATGATCTATACCGTCGTTTAACTGCTAATCTTTATGATACCCTTTGTAACAGCATTGTTAATGCGATAAATAGCTATCCTGAAAAATAGAAAACACTTAGAAAGAAGTTGTTTATATTATCCTGTTAGTATTTTATTTATGATTAATTCCATATTGTTGCTTTTTTTTGTATTCTATTTAGTTTAATTTTTTCTTAAAAGTGTAAGTTTTATTGTTTTTATCTGCTAAACAAAAATTACTATTATTTTCAATTTTTGATATGATATCTCTTTCCCTTATATGGGGGTTAGCTACTGAAAGAATGCCTTCTTGCTTTAACACTCGATGCATTTCCTCAAAAATCTCATCTGGTTTCTTGAACATATGAATAACATCAACATCAAAATAATATCAATACTCTTTGAAGACAATCCTGTTGCACAATTTGTTTGGATTGTTTCAACATTTATCATTTTTCTTCTTTTTGCTTTTTTTTCTA
>JAUVZH010000123.1 GCA_030602675.1 Candidatus Heimdallarchaeota archaeon
ATTCTCTTGAATTCCTTACTAACTTCTGACATTTGTTTTCGATTTGCTGAATCGACAACAAAAACAATAAGATCAGCAAAAGGTAAAAGAGGAGTGATTTCTTCTCTAAATTTCTCTTGTCCGCCCAAATCGAAAATGCGAAAATTCATGTCTTTAACTGGCATTGTGCTGAGAGATACACCTAAAGTTGGAGCTGTTTTGAAGACATCCCCTTTTGTAAAAATGTTTAGAATAGTTGTTTTTCCTGCATTTGAAAGTCCGCAAAAAAGAATAACTTTGGTTTTCACTTTTCGAGTTTTAAGCATAGTAGTTATATCTTCATTTATGAATAAAATATATTTCGATATGGACTTTTCATAGTTTTTTAAAATTCGAAAGGATTTATTGTATAATATCTCGCCTTCTCATAGTCATGAATGCCTTGAAGATTTCAGGAGAGTCATCTAAAACTCTCTCAGCAATTATATTTACAATTCTATTTCCATAATCAGCTGTCATATGTGCACGCTTGTGTGTCAAATAAGCTGGAGTAATAAAACCATTTCCGTCATGATATGTAATCATTGCTTCTTGAATTTCTTTTAGTTTATCTTTTTGGGGAACGAGTGAATCCACTCTTATTGGTTGAGCACCATCCTTTAATACAAAATATGAAAGGTAAAAGGATTGAAGTTTATCTTCTTGGAATACTTCTGCTGCTTTCCAGATGTTTTTTCTAACACTGCTTATTTTAGGTGAAAATTCTATTGGTTTTGTGAAACCTTGTTTACCTCGTGATAAAAGATTAACTAGAGAAACATCATTTATTGGAGGACGTTTTTTAGAATTCTTGTAAAGGTATTTCATAAGAATGTCTGCTCGAGAGTCTTTAGACACACCAACTAAAATAACATTCTTTAAAATACACTCAGTTATCAATTTATAGGATAATTGAATAAATTCACGATAAAGGTTGAAGAATTTTTCAATATATGACCCTTCATTTATATCTTTTACATCTTCTAGGAAAAATCGTAAAGAATGAGGGATACCTTTGTAAGCGAAATTTGTTATTGAACCATCTAAAAACAAAATATCTGGTTTGTATTCAAGTAATTGCAAAGCAACTTTTACTTCTAAAAGATCTCTGAATAAAGAACTATAATTTTTGGGATCATCTTCCAAGGTAAGAATTTCAACATCATCTTCTTCAATCCAAATAGGATCTTTATTTTGTTCGAAAATAGCTCCTGCAGCTCTTGAAGGTATAATTGTTAATCCAACAAAATCCTGTGAAAAACCACCACCATCAAGTGCAGCAATTTTCCTAGGTTTAATATCAGAGGATAATTCAAAGAAAGGTAAATCTATTTTCTTAATTTCTTTGACAATTTCTTTCAATTTATTTTGAGCATTAGAAATTTTAGCTGTTATTTTCGATTCATAATCGTTAGAAATAAGTTCATCCATTTTGACATCCCTTATAATCCAATATATTTTGCTTGTTTATTATTAATAAACTCCAAGTTCTAAATTTTTAGCATCTAATTATTTTTGTGCAAGTGCTTTCTTCATAATAGCCTTTGATTCATCATTTTTACCTAATCTTTTCAAAGCAAGCCCTTTGTTAAATAAAGCATCACGATGCTGTGGATTTTTATCTATTATAGCATCGAAAATCTCAATAGCTTCATCTTCTCGAGAGCTTTCTACTAAAACTATTCCTTTCATAAAGTGATAGTCTACATTTTGAGGGTCAAAAGAAATTAATAAATTATGAATTTTCAATGTTTCATCGTAATAGTCAATGTGTCTATAACAAGAAGATAATTCCATAAGAGTTTCAATGTTTTTTGGATCGTCTTGTAGTAATTTATCAAGTTCTTTTATTCTACTTTTAATTTCTTCAGGATTTTTTTCATGGATATCTTTTGACAAAATAAATCATCTCGTCGAAATCATGTCAATTAAATTTTTATTGGTTATGAAATTATCTCTTCACAATTAAGAGTGTTATCATAAGATTAATGCCCATTAAACAAATAAGAAATTTGTATCTAATAATAACAATTGGGATTTATCGACTAACTTTTATTTCATTAAAGTCGAGGTTAATTATCTAAAAGAAAAGATTGTGATCTCATGTCGTCAAAGGATACAAGAAAAAGAGCTTTACTAGTTGAAGTTGTATTTGATAGACAAGAAGGAGATCACTTATCGGAGCTTTCTGAATTAGCTTTTGTAGCAGGTTACAACGTTGTAGATAGAATCATTCAGAATTTAGATAGACCAAATCCTGATTATTACTTTGGAAAAGGCAAAGCAAAACTAATCAAGGGTCGAGTAAAAGAACTTGATATTGATCTTGTTATTAGTGGAAATAAACTGGATTCAATACAAGAAAGTAATCTTGTGAAAATGTGGCATGTACCAATTGTTGACCGATTTGAACTCATTCTTGAGATTTTTATAAACAGAGCAGGAACACAAGAAGCGATAACACAAATCAGATTGGCTGCATTAAGAAAAGAAGGTGGTTCGAGATTAGAGGCTCATCGATCCAAACGTGCTAGAAGTTTACTAATCCAAAAATTAGAGAAGAAGCTAGAGATAATTAAAAAAACAAAGGATTTAAGACGAAAAAGAAGAGTTCAATCTGGTTTTGATTTAGTAGCAATTGCAGGATATACAAATGCTGGTAAAAGTACGTTAATGAATGGCTTTACAGAAGCAGATGTAGAAGTAAGTGGGAGAATGTTTACAACACTTGATACAACAACAAGAAGCTTTGATGCAGATGGAAGAAAAATCCTCGTGACGGATACCGTAGGCTTCATTTCACGGCTACCTCATATTTTAATGGATGCTTTCTATGCCACTCTAAAAGAAGTAACTGAAGCAGATTTAATCTTGCTCCTTATTGATGCAAATGATTCTGTGGATAATATTAAGCGTAAAGTTCTCGCTTCTATTAATACCCTGACTGCAATTAAAGCAGAAAATATTCCCTTAATTCCTGTCATAAATAAAATAGATCTCGCTCAATAAATTGATGAAAAAGTAGAAATTGTGAAAGCAGTATTAAGAAAAAATCCTGTAAAGATAAGTGCAAAAAATCAGATTAATATTGAACTTCTTAAAAAAGAAATACTTACTATTCTTGACACTTACAAATTCCATTTGAAAATCCCAAACACTAATGAAGGAATGTCATTATTATCCTCGATTCACGATAAAACAAGAATTACAGAAGAAATATTTCAACCAAATTTCATTGAATTAAAATTCGAGACCAATGAGCGATTAGGTCGGTATTTGTTTAATATTATAAAGAAAAACAAATTAGAAATTGAAATAGTAAACAAAGAAGCTTTAGAAGAGAAATTGAAGAAAAAGAATGGTGAACCAGAAGAAGACACATATACTGTTATGAAAACAAATTCTGGTGAAGAATTTATCATCTTCGATATGATGGAAGAAGAAACTAAAGATGTTCAAGAATTTGATGAGTCATCTGAGGAATTTGGAACCTTTACCAAATTGGATGAAAAAAAGAAAGAATGAAGTGATAGACTATGAGGTTAAACAATAAATCATTGCTAAAAAGTACAATAATTGTCTCAATAGTACTATCAAGTTTGTTTATAATATTACATCCAATTAGTAGTTCATATACTAAACAAGATTTTGTTATAAATAATGATAGTAAAGTGTTACTAGATCTGGAATCAGATTTGTACTATAATGGTAGCATTAGTGTAACCGTAACTACTGGTGTGTCAATTAATGCAACAGTTAATGGTGTGAAAAAGGAAATAGCTTTAGATGAAACTAAGACTTTTGAAATTAGCAATAGCTCAACAGTATATTTTGTTTTATCATCTTATGGTTACTCTCAAGGATTTTTCGAGTTAGAATTAGATATAGACCCAGACAGCACTGGTGGAAATCCAATAACTACAACTATTGGTATTCTTGCAGCATTTATATTAATAATCTCTGTTGCTTCCTATTATCTACGTGCAAGAAAAATAGCAAAAGAAAATGAAGAGGACGAGGAATTAGATGATCCTGAAACAGTAAGAAAGAAAAAAGAAGCTGCAGGAGCTGAAAAGAAGTTTTGGGGTCTAGATGATAAATAGATTTAATATCAAATGTTGCTCTTTCTAATATTATAAAAAAAATCAGTGATTTAATTTGGGTTATGATATCTATAAAGTAAAGGATAAAGAGCTATATGGTGCAGAGATTCCATTTGAGCTAGCTGACTTAATCAAAATAAAAGATAATGGAATTAAAGTAATTATTTCATTGACAGAGGAAATCGATAGAATAAACGATATCGATTATCTAAAGGAGAATTTTGAGCATCACAGAATATTCATTGAAGATTTTCATACTCCCGAAAAGAAACAAGTTGAAGATTTTCTCGATATTATAGAGAAAAGTCGAAAAGAAAAGAAACCAGTTTTAGTTCATTGTATAGCTGGATGTGGTAGAACTGGTTTAATGTTAGCAATTGCTGAGAGATTTATTTATGGGACAAAGAATGGCAAGACTGCAATTGAAAATATAAGGGAAATCAGACCCTGTGCAGTAGAAAATTCTGAACAAGAGTCTTTTGTAATTAATTTTGAAATGTAAATTTCTCATTAAACTAACAAATGGTATTACATTTCCTCGAATTTTTCTTCAATATCTACATTTCGGTTTCTTAGTTCATTTAACATGAGCTTTGATGGAACATTGAATTCTTGAGTAATGACACCTTTTCTAGCTACTTCACCTTTAGCCATCATATGAGCTATAATTGCAGCTGGATATGAAGTCATTCTCATCATAGATGTAAGATCGTTTTTTTCATCATAATAATCAATTATTTGATAGGAAGCTTTCATCTTCTTTTGATCTTTAAAACCAATCACTTCTATACGGACAAGAGAAACATCTCGAACATCATCATGTGTTAAAGATTTGATTAGTATTTCCTCAAGGAATTTACGAGGAGAAATCTTACATCCATTATAATCAATTTCATCTTCACTTCTGAAACCAAGGTCAAGTATAATTTTCATTTTCTCGCAATGACCTTTGTATCGAATAGTTTTGTAATCCAACTCTTTAACTTTACCAAGTAGTGTTTTTGGTAATGTGGAAGTACCACCTGAGGTTTGGAAAGCTTCTAGTTTACCAAAAGGTTCAGGGAAAATAATCTCCTCAATTTCAGTTAATGATTCAACCTTAGTAAGTTTGCCATCTCTTATTACTTCAGCAATCTCAATATACTCATTTGTTAATCCTTGTACGGAAAAAATGAGCGAGTAATTCAAAGGTGGTTTGGGATTTTGAGGTAATCCACCAACTCTTATGTGAATTTCTTCTAATGAATCCATTTTGTTTATACCATCAGCAACAATAATGTTAGCTACCCCGGGTGCCAAACCACAATCAGGGATTACTGTTACACCTGCCTTCTTTGCTTGTTCATCTAATGTAAATTGTTTTGCAACAACAGTATTATTTCCACCAAGGTCACAGAAATTTGCTCCAGATTTAATTGCAGCTTTAGTTAGAGCATAATTATAGTTGTAGGAAATACAAGCAACAACCGTATCTACTCCTTTCATTGCTTCTAAGACTTGAGAATTGTCATTGACATCAACATGAATTGGTTTTACTTTGGGACTGTCAATCCATTTGGCAATTGATTTAGCTAATTCGAAATCAATATCAGCTAATCTAACTTCTTCAGTATCTTCATTGTTAGCTAAATCGAAAGCAGCTGCCCGTCCCATAAGTCCAGAACCTAACACTAAATATTTCATTACAAATCACACAGATATTCATCTATTTATTAGTCAAAAAATGGATTTAAAAAAGTTAATTCTAGATGGATTTAAGACAAAAATCATTACATAAGCTGAAAAAAAGCAAAAAAGTTCATGCTGATATTTATTTCTTCTGTCTAAACTCTAGAATATGCGGTAAATAATAACTTAATAAATGTAAAGCTATCATTTTTTATTGTGATTACTTTGAAATTTAGATATCCAATTATTATGATTATATTACTTTTAGCCACAACAACTGTTAGCTCGATTGGAATTCCAACTAATTTCACTAGCTCGTATGAAGTTAAATCTAATTTTCAACAAAAATTTACTGTTGAACCTTCAATTAACTCATATTCTAATGGTGAAACTGTTGGTATAATAGTTGAAAATGCGCTTTGGGGTACTCCAGCTATATAAACAGCTGTTTACCTATATGAACATGATTTGAATCTTACTGGTTACAAAACACTTCTTTATACAGCTCCACTAACATTAGCAACACTAAAACCACTTTTGCAAACATGGTATACTACTTATCAAATATCTGGAGTGGTACTGATTGGTAATTTACCATATGCTCAATATTATCATCCTGCAGTAACAGGATTTTTTGCAGCTGAAACTTTCATTTGTGATCTCTATTTGACTGATTTAGACGGAACATGGGTAGATGCAAATTTTGATACAATTTATGATGGTCATAGTGCAGGAACAGGTGATATCTATCCTGAAATCTATCTTGGGAGAATTGATGCTTCATCTCGAACACTTGGTGGTACACATACTAATAACATATTATCAGTATTAGCTCGTCTTCATACTTATCGAGTAGGTGGTGTTGCTCGTACTCATCAAGCAATAACTTACATTGATGATGATTGGCAATTATGGGCAGATGGGACGAATGACAACTGGCCTGCTTGGTTAAATGCTCCATATCCTATAAGAACAGATGTACATACACCAACAACTGCAACAACTGCAGCTGATTGGACAACTCGTATGACTCAAGACTATGAATTTGCTCATTTATGTGCTCACAGTGGTGCTAGTCCATCTCAACATTACTTTGGTCCTGGTGGTGTGGGTGAAGGAACAGTTACAGCAGCAAATATTCATAGCACACAACCAACATTTAATTTCTACAATCTTTTCTGTTGTCATGGTGCTGACTGGAGATTTTCAGATTGTTTAGCTACAACATATCTTTTCTCTAGTAGTTATTCCATTGGCGTAATTGGTTCTACAAAATCAGGTGGAATGTTAGAAGGTGATTATTTCTACAATCCTCTTGATCAAAACAAAACTATTGGACAAGGATTGTATGAATGGTTTCAAGGTATAACTAGTTCCAGTTATATTACTGCGACAGGTGGTTATTATCTCGAATGGTTCTATGGAATGTGTATTTTAGGAGATCCATTTTTAACAATTCATTATGATTGTACAGTTTTTGCTCCTGATACAATTACTTCAATTACTCATCCAAATACCAATCTATGGTCAACAAATACATTACCAAAATTCAATTGGTCTGTTCCTGTAGATGTTAATGGAATCACAGGTTTCTATTATATTATTGATAATAATCAAAATACAATACCAACTAAATCAACTGGC
>JAUVZH010000240.1 GCA_030602675.1 Candidatus Heimdallarchaeota archaeon
AGTGAAATTAAGAAAGCCCAAATGTTCTGGTTTGGTAACATTCGAGATATCAAAAACCTCAAGTTCTGTCCAGCCCATGTACACTCGCTGTTCATCCAAATACATGTAGCTTTTAGAGGTATTTACCTCACCAAACCATTCACCAATCTTAACAGGTTGACTGAAGGACTCAAATTCATAGATGACAATCCCAACAGCATTGGTTTCATTCTTTGTAGGCAAGATCATCAGATTATCTTTGACAACATACCGTTGGTAATCATTGTAATCAGCCTCGAAATCTGAACCAAATGAATAGTCAATTTTCATCACGTTATTTATGTCTGTACAATCGATAACTGTATGACTTATGAAGAAGAAAGTATGATATTCTAAATGCATTAACCCAAAACTATCAAGAGATAATAAATCATCTGTTATTAGTACTTCAGCTTCAAGAAAAGGGTTGGTTAAAGTAGATATATTAATTATTTCAAAATAACTTTTAGAGTCCTTCCTATTTCTAATACAGAAAAATAAATCATTATATATTAACAAAAACTCTCTACTATTGACTTTGGTTTCAATATTCAAATCAGTATTTCCCAGCATCTTGGGTTTTGATAATTCACTTATATCAAGAACGGTAATACTTTCATCAATTTCATCAACAAATAAAGTATTATTATTTACCAAGAATGGAGGGAAAGAGTAAGACGGTCCCGTAACACTTTTTGTTTTCAATTCTGAAGAGGGGGGTAGATGTTGAATGGATGCTGTAATGTTGCAATTACTTTCTGGTAACAAACCTATCTGTTCAATATTGAGATAAGAACTTTTAGTAGCTATAATACATATGTTTGAAAGGAATAGTGTAGCTATAAACAATACCATTTTTTCACTATAATATTTCCCTCGCTTCATAAAATCCCTGATTATTATTAGCAATTTTTTCAATATAAGATTTTTTCTTGTTAATTAATTATTATTGAAGTAATATAAGAAAATTCTCACTTCCTGTTTTTTCTTATTACTATGAATATACCTACAATAGTTAAATTAAATATTAGATACTCCAGAAATCTAATAGCACTCATGTTTTCACTGATATATTTTGTATTTCCTATGTATGCTAAGACAGTGAGATTTGTTGGATCGGTCCAATTAAAAATAACTATTGCTTTTGAGTCATAATTATTAGGATTATATGTAATGTAGATTCGATCATCAGTTATTTTGTTCCGATCAAAAGTTTGATAATCGAAAAATCCTAGACCCATCCCTCCTAATGCTTCATAAGTTCCCAATTTTGAGAAATTGCTAACGTCAGTTGCATTATACACTGCAAATTCAAAATTATTCATGGTAAAAACATAGTTTTTATAGAACACTTTCCCAGGACAGGATTCTGTGATATTGATGAATCCCAATCTTGTAGGGGTGGTTATTTCTGTAAGATCAAAAATCTCGATTTCCCTTCCACCTATATACAACGCTCATTATCTAAAGCTGTGAAATATATACTAGAAAGATTTATTTCTCCAAACCATTCACCAATTTTTATTGGTTGAGTAGAAGCTGCAAACTCATAAATAACAAACCCAATACTGCCAGTTTCGTTCTTTGTTGGTAGAATCATAAGATCATCTTTGATGACATACTGTTGATATTTGTTATAATAAATATCAAATTCTGATCCAAAGGAATAATCGATAACCTTTACATCATCTAAGTTTGTGCAATCTATGGTTGTTTTTCCAATAAAGAACAGTACTTGATTTTCTAAATGCATAATACCAAAGCTTTCTTGATACCAATGTGGTACATGTACTTCAGCTTCAAGAATAAGATTATCTACTGAAGAGACATTTATTATTTCAAAATAAACCCCAGAGCTATCCCTAGACTATACAAGAAATCATTGGATATAAGCAAAAACTCTCTATCATTAACTTCA
This sequence comes from Candidatus Heimdallarchaeota archaeon, assembly GCA_030602675.1. Lineage (GTDB taxonomy): Archaea > Asgardarchaeota > Heimdallarchaeia > JABLTI01 > JABLTI01 > JABLTI01. Next base: position 1,937 of record JAUVZH010000240.1, read on the forward strand.
GTTTCAATGTTTAAGTTAGTGGTGCATTTTACAGTAGGTTTTGTTAAATCACTAATATCTAGACTCGATAGTGTTTTATCCCATTCATTCACAAATAATGTATCATTCCTTACCAAGTATTGGTTAATTGGACTAACCCAATCAGGAATGCCAGGTTTTATTGTAGGGGGTTGTTGTTGACATGTATCTACGTTTTCGTTTGTTTCTTCGCTGACAAATGTATTTCCATTTAAGCTAATTATCTGTTGATTAGTGCTAGTTCTATTATACAAAGATAGAAAAACTACTAATAACACTAAAATTATGCTGATCCTTTTGTTATGTTGCCCTCCATGCATATAATCCCTATATAATTCTACGATTATTTACATTTAAAATTTTCATTGAAAATCGTAAGAAATGGCTTTCAAATAATATTATCACATTGTTGAAAGAAAATTATATGAAGTGATAGACGAGATAAATAATAATAGATATAGAAATCAATAATAAGAAATAACTATGTGTAACTTATAAGCAATATTTGCCATTATCTTTAAAAATAATTGTCGTAGAAGAATAAAATAACCGAAAAAATGTGCAGGTAGTCTAGAGGCGAGGCGGCGGACTGCAGAAAAATCTGATGTGTTCGGATTTTGTTGGTATCCGCTGTACGCGAGACAAATAGAAACCTTTCTCTTTGCGCGAATTCGAATCTCGCCCTGCACTCCAATTTTCTCTAAATGTTTTCCAAGAAACTAAAGAAAAAAGAGAAGCCACCCTCCTTCTATCTATACTCTTTTAATTAAGCAAATATCTGTAGAAATAGGTGCATGAATTTGACTTTTGATGATGAACTATCAGAACTAGCAGAACAAGTTCTTCATGAACTTCGTACTCGAACTTTAACACTTGCTATTGCAGAGAGCTGTACAGGTGGACTAGTAACATCTCTTCTTACAGATCTTGATGATTGTTCAGATGTTCTCCTTTATAGTATTGTTGCTTATACCACTGATTCAAAAGAAGAATTCTTAGGCGTCCCATCATATATTATTCGCGATCATGGAACAATCTCTTTCGAAGTAGCTAAAATGATGGCTGAAGGTGTTTTAGAATACGATGCTGATGTAGGTTTGTCTACTACTGGAGTAATCGGCGAAGCATCTGAAGGAAAATTAAAAGGTACTGTTTTTATTGGGGTAGCTATAGATGGTCAAACAACTTTTGCTCGTGAATTGGAGCTTGATCCTAAGAAAAGCCGACATGAGCTTAAAAAAGAAATAGCTCAGAAACTATTCAAAGAGTTAATAGCAATACTTGAATCAGTCTATTAGATGAATAGCTGTTAAAATAAAGAAAGAAGAATGATGAGTTCCGTTACTACTGAAGCAGAACATCAATTCTTATGTTAACACCATCTCTTAGTGGTATGTTAGGATTTTCAGCTAATTTCTCTCTAAGATTTACTGGAGCAATTGCTTCAAGAATATCTTTGTTGTGATGTGTCCTACTCGGTATTATTATTGCGCCCATTGTTCCATCTATGAATCGAGATTTATAGCACATGACATCTCCAAACTCTCGTCCTTTCTTTTGAAATCCTCGAATAATATAAGGTTCTGATTGCCTTATCTGAGCAATTTTCTTTAAATCATCAATGTTCAAAATACGTAGATTTAAAGTTCCAGGGAAGGGAATGAACCCCAATATGTCTTCGAATTGTTGTGAATATTCTTCTTGTGAGATATACCATGCTCCTTCTCCTAAACCACTCTCTAATTGTCCATAAATTGTGGCTGAACGAGTTTGTGAATAAAGAGCTTTAGTTATCATTATGCTCAAATTTTCCAGCAGTTCTCGACCAAGTTTAGTTATTTGGACTGATTGTCCTCTAGAAGTTCTAGTTCTTTCAATCAAATGGTTTTTTTCCAATTCAACTAGATACCTTGCAGCAGTTTGTTGGGAAACTCCTAAGTATCTCCCTAACTCGCTACTAGTGATATCAATCGGATTGTTAATTGCACCATATATTCCTAACTTTAATACTACCGCTAATTGCTTACTATCAAAATCAACATCGCTACCAAAAAGGAAGCTTTTGTGATCAGATTCTATTTTTGCCATTTTCTACCATTCCTGTTTCATGTTTTAAGTTAAGCAATTCTATTGAATATCTTACGCAAAAAGTTCTTTTCTTAAAAGAATATTTATTCATTCTCATATTTTAAACTTGATAGTGATTTTATGATAATCACTCTCTTCTCACATTAATTTGAGGATTTTGAGAAAAAAAATTAGAAAGTGGATCTATATTGATATAGATCCTAGTAGTGTTTATAGTTTATTTCAGTTCTCTTGAAATTGATAGTGCTTGTCTGCCAAGAGTTTCGCCTATAACAACATTCTTGAAACCATCTGATGTGGATAGAATTCCTACCCATTCTTTCTCTGTTTCATCTTTGAATGCTATAAGCATCTCTTCGCCTCCATCTCTGTCAAAAGCAATGTATTCAGCATAACCTACCATGTCTTGCATGCCAATCTTTCTGATTTTAGCTCGACCAAGAGCATCAGCTGCTTTTATCTGATCAATGATGTTCTTATTACCAATTTCATCTATCTTTGAGATAATAGTCATTTTAGCTTGATCTTTGACCTTAGCTAAAGACTTAGTTGGAATATCTGTTGGATCAGGAATAACCATTGTTACGTTAGATTTGATTCTATCAGTAAGCATATCATCCAATCTATCAAAGATAGCATCTTTACTGTATAGGATGGCAGTTTCAATTTTTGGTCTTGGATAGATCATTACTGTATCTTGGAATGCGATATGTTGCTTCTCGAAATCCATTAGTAATTTGGAAATTTTGAGAGCATCTTTAGCAAAACGTTTGTAGTAATCATTGAAGCCACCTTTTACTGCTTCGATTTCTTTTCTTACTGATGTTTCTACGACATTAGTAATTGTATTAATTGCACCAATGGTTGTTTCTTCATTATTTCTGATTCCAGTGTTAGCTGTGTTAGCTGTTTCTTCTAGTGTAGTAGTTGCTGTTGTACCAATTGTAGTAACACCACTTGTGGAATCAGAAGCAATCTTTTGCTTGGTCTTCTTTGTGCTGCTTAACATTTCACTCTTAGTTTCTGCAAGTTGTTCTTTACTACCTGTAACTAGAGCATCAGTTGTTGCTTTTATTTCCTCTGTTTGTGTAGTAGCTACATTAGAGGTAGTATTTGAATTGCCAGAAGTTAAGGTTTCTAAT
>JAUVZH010000008.1 GCA_030602675.1 Candidatus Heimdallarchaeota archaeon
TCAATCTTTTTTTCTAAATTCTTTTCATCAAAAAGAATTGCATGATGATCAATTTCTAGTGTATCACTTCTTTTTACTTGAAACTTAAATAAAAGATTATCACGTTTTATGTTAACTATTCTGGTCATTAATTTATTGCCTACGAGATTGATTTTAACTTCTCCAATGTGCTTCTTCGGAAAAATGAATTGAAGCGAATTTTTTAATTGTACTTTATCGTTTATGATATCTCTACCAAATTTATCAATAATTAAATCACCAATTGAAGGATAATAATCTAAATTATGAGAAATTAACTCATCAAATTCTCTTAAATCAGCTGCTTTTACAGAAAAATCAAGTTGATAATATGCTGTAGAGCTGTCAATACTTTGTGAATAATCAATAGGGTCTGAATCATAATATTTACAGTCTGAAGTGTAATTTAAATTAAGTAGAGATACATCCCTGTGAAAAATTTTAGCAAATACATATTCTCCTTCAAAAAAATCATCAAATAAATCATTGTCTTTATTCAGTTTACTTTTAATCATTTCTCTTGACATTTTTTCTTTATTTTTCATGTATTGGATTCTTTTGTAATAATTACATAACTCAACAAACTTCTTCAAATCAGATGGTTCTATAATTACAGAATGATAGTGGATGTGTGTATATTCCACATAATCTTGTTTGAAATTTGTTAATTCATCACTTTTCGTAGCAATAAATTCACCATAAATGACTTCCAAACCTTGTCCTATATAAGGTTCAAGGAACAAAATTTTCATAATAAATTTGAAACCTTGAGATTCAAAATTTTCTATTTCCCAAATCAAATCAGAATAGTTCCAATTCATAAATAGATGTACTTTTGGATAGAATTAAATTTATTGCTTGAACAAAAATTCACATTATTCAATATCCGCTATATATCATATGAGTTTTTTGTATCCAATTAATTTCTCTTTATTTTTTATCAGAAGCTCTCTTAGAACCTCTTTTTTATCAAAATTAAGAACAAATTCGATGGATATTGGTCACCAAACATAAAAATCTACATAGATAAATAGGTCATTTTTTTAACGTTCCAAAATATTCAAAAAGTTTACCTTTTCAGATAAATTAAATGGGTGGATGATCTAGCCTGGTATGATACCTCGTTCACGTCGAGGAAGTCGAGAGTTCGAATCTCTCTTCACCCATTAATTATTCTATAACTGACTACTCAACTATTTTATCTTAATCTGTAAAATTTGGTTCTGGACCTAATGAAGGTCTTTTTGGTTTTGATTTTCCATAAATAAATTTGATTAAATTCTGAATTTCTTTCGCATACTTGGCTTTTGTAGACATATCAAAATATTTCATTGATTTATATAGATATGGCAAATCATTTTTTGCTTTTTTCTGTTTTATTACAATAATTAATCTCTTTTCACCAATACCTCGTTCTATCATAGCATCAATAATTTTTTTCTCATAACTTACTCCACCACTTGTTTTCTTCATTTTTTCCAAGTATCTGCTTGTAATAATTAGAGCAGTAAAATTAGCTTTCTCTATGTTATTCATAAATACAGTAAATCGATCACTATAATCTACATCCCACTCATCCCAATAGACATGTATTCCATTACTTTGTAGTTCTCTAGCAAATTCTTCAATCCATTCAACAATATTATATCCTTTTGTGTATGAAATAAAAAGAGTTTTACCTATGATATTAAACTCAGTATGGTAGCTTGAAATCCCTGTTTCATTTGAAAATTGAAGCTCATTTCTTAGATATTCAGTTGCAGAAAACCATTTCCCATCTTCCAATTTACTTAATCTTAAACATTCAGTAAAACCAGTACCCTCTATAGATTTTTCAATTCGAGCTAAAGCCCTAGCATATTCAAATCGCAAATCTATATCATCTTCATCAGACATTTTCTCAATTAGAATTTTCTTTGCATTGTCTCTACCTATATTACCTAATAACCAAACAACTTTACCAATTAATCCTTCAATTATCTCATATTTTCTTAAATAATCAACTAGTGTTTCACTAACTTTATCTTTTACTTTATTTCCCATTCTGTCTAGACAATACATACCTAAATTAAACATTAACCTACTTTCATCTAACAATAGGTATAGAAGTGCCTGAATAATTTCTCTTTCTAAGAATCCAATACCACTTATAGTCCAACCCAGATCTGTTTTTTGAATCCAAACTCCATCTTTTGGAATTGAATTCTTAAGAATATTAATTTTGAATTCTTCGCCAGGAAAAATATCTATCAGAACTGGTATAGGATTAAATATAGGTTTTTCTTTATTCAATTACAATCCCCAAATTAGTTCCTTTATTGTAGTTTATATTCTAAATTTATTCTTATTACTATAATTAGATTTTTTTTAAACTGAAAAGGATTTTTCTCTTAAAACAGAATATAGCTAGCGTCATACCGAGCTAGACCACTCGCACTTGCCTGATTTTATTTGTTAAAAGCAACCTATTGAATATTTCTACAACACTATGTTCCTTTTATGTAAATAATGAACAAAAGGAATAAGCAAAAAGGAGTACGCCTATCCTTTACTTTCTCGATTCTTTGGTCTTAATCTTTTAGAACCACATTTGCGACATTTCTTAGCTCGTAAAGCATTTCGAGCATAACATTTTCTGCAAATTTGTACGTAAAGTAGTTTTCTTCGAGCGAGTTCTCGTTTCTCTGGATCGGCTACGGGCATCTTTTTTTTCTCCGTTTGATTAGAACATTTTTCAAAAAACCTACTTTCTATTTAAGTGTTTTTCGCTAATAATGATATTTACAAGATTTTATGTTTTTGGTTTAGTAGTGGTTTTCTTTGCTTTTGGAGTTAATGTTTTTTTCTTAGCAGTTGTACTAGCCTTTGGTTTTGTAGCTGGTTTCTTTTTAGTAGTAGCAGCTTTCTTTGTAGGTGTTGTTTTCGGTTTTGTGGTTGTCTTCTTTGGAGGTGGTTTTTTAGGTGCGGGTTTTTTGACAGCGTTTTTCTTTGGAGTCTCTTTTGTTGTTTTTGGTTTTACTTCTTTCTTTGGTGCAAATTCTTCCAAGTCAAGAGTTGTAATGAATGTTCTATCATTGTTCATTGTAATGGCTGCATTTATTCTCTTTTGAACAATTAATCGATAGATGATCTGCTCTGCTTCTTCAGCTGTTACAAATGAATTTTCCAAAAATATTTCCATTGGAACATTTTTTACACCTAAAAGAGTCTGACTGATTTTGGTTTCATAAAATCGTTCAATAACAGTTATTGGAATTTCAATTTTTTTGTCAACGACTTTTGTTAAAAGATTAAATGACCCTTCTTTGTATGCAGTTATCATTTCTTGTATTACTTCTACAAATATTGGTCCAAGTTTTTTGAAATTATTACTTCTTACCAACTTTTCTGCTTCCTCTATACTGAAAGACTCAATTAAAGCTAAACCAATAAGTGTTGCATTATAATCTTCCAATTCCTCAGCACAACGCTCAGCCAATTTTCCACCCTTTACAATAAATTTCAATCTGACTTTAATGGAAATTCTTGTAAGTTGAAAATTGCCAGAAACGACCTTTAAAGTAATATCATGTAATACTTTTGATGGTACTTCTGGAACCCTCTTACCTATTATTACATCTTCTAAGAATTCTTCTAAACCTTCTGATGCTATGTCAGTTACTTCTATTGCTATCTCAAGCAATGCTTTTGCTAATTGCTCTCTTATTTCCTCTATAGGTTCTTCGTATGCATTCTCAAGAATCTCGAGGAAATAACCTCTAAATAACTCGGGTTGGACTTCTCCAATAATTTCTAATTGCTGAGCAATTGCTAATCGGACATCTTGTTGCGGTTCATCATTTAATTCTAGCATTTTAGGAATAAGACTTAATCCTAATTCTGCTGAAATTTTCGTTAAAGATGTTAATGCTTTGATTGCTTCTATCTTGGTATTCGCTTCTCCATTTGATAAAAGCTTGAATAGCGAATCAAGTTTTTTGATTGAATCCTCTAGACCAGTCATTAAATCTTCAACAATTGGAATAGCACTTTCTTTTTTTAATCGTGCAATTACATCTCTCTTATCAGCTACTGGTTTTTCTTCTAATGTTTTAGATAATTGTTCTGTAGCATCTGCTTGTGGTGTTTCGATTGTAGTACCAAGCAATTTCTCTGGTCGAATGGGCAACTCTACATTTACTGCAACATCTGCTTCTTTAACTTTAGCAATATCTTTTACTTCTTTAGATTTAACAGGAGGTGCGTCTGGTTCTTTTGTAATTTCTTCTGCATCGATAACTATTGCTTGATCATTTACTATTTCGGATGTTTCTGACCTATCCTCTTTTGATGTTTTTGTATCTTTATCTTTGGTTGGTTCATCTTCTACTATAGGAGTTTTAATTTCAACAGCAGATTTTGCTATTTTAATATTAATTGGAACCTTGAGCTCAATCACATCAGTTATTTTTCCTATGGCACTATAAGGAATAGTTTTGGAGGGAACAACTAGCTTCTCATTGATTTCTGTTTCAAAAGTCAACCCAATTTGTCCATCGTCACCTATGTTAACAGATATACATTTTCCAATTGTTTCACCATTAGAATCGATGATCATCTTCCCTTCTAAATCGGTTTCCCCATTCAAAGAGACTGATGATTTATCATTATCGTTTTCTTCTGCCATAGCTGCATTTCTCTTAAAATTAACTAGTTTACTAACCCTCTATTAAACGTCTACTATCCACGTTATTCTTTAGCTTTATAGAATAATATATTAGCATTATGTTTGGGTGAATTTGGGTTTTTTCTTATATAAATAAATAGTTTATTAACAAATTATTTGATAATATAAACAATTACTAAATTAAATATCTGCTGAATTATTATAACTAATGATTATTCTTTTTAACAAGTAGTATTAAAATAACAATAAATAAGTGTACATCACAGTATAAATAACATACAAATTAATTTATGGTGAAGCTAAAATGGTAAAATATTGTCCAAGATGTGGTGCAAGAGCTATTCCGGGAGCTAAATTCTGCAGATCGTGTGGAAGCAAATTAGATAAGAAGGAAAAAGCTTCAAAAGTTCAAGAAGTTGAAAAAACATTTCAAGAGGATGATTATGAATCAGAAGAAGAACCATCACCTCCTGTAAAAGTTGAGCTAACAAAAGAAGAAGAAGATTCATTGCTAACTTTATCTGAAATAATTCCTCTACAAAAGAAAATAGAAGAGCTCAAGAAGAATAAAGATACTTTAGAAATTCGATTTAGAGTAGAAGAGGAAATTACAGAGAAAGAGTACAATACTGAACTAAAGAAAATAATCACTGATATGTCTAAATTTGAAAAAGAGATTAAGGTGAAAAGAAAAGTTATGTCTTCATTATTTTTATTAAACCTTGTACAAGAAGTTTTGGAAATGCGAGAGCGACAAGAGAAACTAGAGGAAATTTTCACAGAAGGACGAATACAAGAATCCACTTATGACCGCTTAAAGAAGGAATACAAAGAAAAAGAAAAAGCTACTCAAGCAAAAGTAGATGAAGAAGAAGCAAAGCTAAAACAATACAGACGAAACCTCATTGACGAAAAGGATGAAATTACATCCTTAAAAGAAGAATTGTTTGCTCGATTTTCAGTAGAGGAATTTACTGAGAAGGAATATCGTGCGAAAATTAAAAAGCTAGAATCCCGTAATCTTGAGGGTTTAATTGCTGCTGTTGATGAAATTATTGCAAGAATGTCAAAGGTTTAATTTTTCTTTGACATTATATCTTTCATTTTGTTTTTTTACTGATTTTTGTTTCCATTAAATTACTTTTTGTAGCAAAGATTTTAATTTGAAGAATTAACGATTTTTTCTTATACAACTCCTAGGAATGTTCGTATTCAAATGTCAACCAAATCTAAGAAGCTCAAATTATCACAAAAAGAGATTGAAAGGATTTCGAATGAAATACTTGATCTCAAGAAAGAGAAGAATGCTATTATTCTTGCCCACTATTATCAAGAGCTTGAAGTACAAGATGTTGCAGATAAGATAGGTGATTCTTTAGGCTTAAGTCAAATAGCAAAAGATGTTCAAGATGCAGATACTATTGTTTTCGCAGGAGTGCATTTTATGGCTGAGACTGCTAAGATACTTAGTCCCTCAAAAAAAGTTCTTATCCCCGATCCAAGAGCTGGGTGTCCAATGGCTAACCAATGCACACCAGATATAGTTAAAGCTGCTAGAGAACAACATGGTGAAGACATTCCAGTAGTTGTTTATGTCAATACTACTGCTGAAACAAAAGCAGCTGCTGATGTTACATGTACAAGTTCTAACGCACCAATTGTTGTGAAAAATCTTGGCAGCAAAAAAGTACTCTTTGGTCCAGACCGTAACTTGGGATTATTCGTACAGAAACAACTACCAGATGTAGAAGTTATTTCAATACCAGAAGATGGACATTGTATAGTTCATAAAAGATTTAGTGTTGATGCAATAAACGAGTATCTAAAACGATATCCTGATGCTCATGTAATTGCTCATCCAGAATGTAATATTGAAATTCAAGAAATGGCTGATTTTGTAGGGTCAACATCAAGTTTAAGAAAATATGGTCGAGAAACAGATGCAAAAGTAATAATTGTTGCAACTGAAAAGGGACTTGTTGATAGATTAAATAGGGATACGCCGGGAAAGAAATTTATTCTAGCAAAGGATACAGCTATTTGTAGAAACATGAAGAAAATAACAATCGAAAATATAAGGGATTCATTACTGTATGAACAATATGAAATAATAATTCCGAAAGAAATTCAAGATAAAGCAAAAAAAGCAATCTTAAGGATGTTTGAATTAACATGAAAAGAATATTACCTCTACCAAAAACGCTTGTGCATGAAATGCTAGTAAATTTCATGATTGAAGATGAAGGTTATGGTGACATTACCTCCGAAATTCTCTTTCCAGTAGACAAACAAGCGCAAGCAAGAATCTTCACTAGGGAAGATTGTGTGCTTGCAGGAGCTGTACTACTGCCTGAAATTTTCGAACCTGAAGGTTGTGAAGTCACTCTTAAAGCTCAAGATGGTGACTTGCTTAAGAAAGGGCAAGATATTGCTGTGATTTATGGTCCTATGAAGAAGATTCTGTTAAGAGAAAGAGTAACCCTTAATTTACTATCACGAATGTGTGGAATAGCAACAAAAACATGGTCCTTTGTTAAACTTGTTCCAAAAGAATCTAAAACTGTCATTGCTGCCACAAGAAAAACAACACCTGGTTTACGTTTATTAGAGAAGTATGCTGTTGCTTGCGGTGGTGGAGACACCCATAGATTAAGACTTGACGATATGGCATTAATCAAAGATAATCATAGAGTTCTCTTTAAGTCAATAACAGAAGCAATTAAGGTTCTAAAATCACAACTAAGTTTTTCCAAGAAAATTGAAATAGAAGTTGAAGACTACGATTCAATGGTTGAAGCTGCAAAAGCAGGCGCAGATATAATTATGCTGGATAATATGTCCCCAAAAGAAGTTGCCAAAGCTATAGAAATTCTGAAAGAACACAACTTAAGAGATAAAATCATTCTTGAATTAAGTGGTGGAATTAATCAAGATAATTTGGCACAATATGTAAAACTAGGTGCAGAAGTTATTTCTTCAGGTGCTTTAACTCATTCCTTTAAATCGATTGATTTATCACTTGATATTATAAAATAAAAAAGATAGAACTTGTGAAACTTAACGTGAAGCTTGAACTTCAGCTAAAGTTTCACTTTTTTCGATATTGATTTTAACTTCATCGCTATATTTTTTCTCTTTTGAAATGAGTCCAATGAATTCAGCTTCATTTGCCATTTTCTCAACAGTAATATGATCAAATTTCTCTGTTAAATGAAGAGAATTGGTTTTATGATTTGTTCATGCTCATGCGGTACTTTAGGCATTATTTTTCATTCTCTATATAGTTGCAATTATTAACTCACTCATATTTTGTGTTGATAATTGATCGATTCCTTATCGATTATATTTAGTAATACGAAAAATTGTATGTACAATATTCATTTCATGATAAGGTATACTAGCTTTTGATTTTTGCTTTTTTATATAGTAAAGGAATATCATTTTTAATTTTGATTTTTTCAATAACAGTTTTAAGTAGAACAACTCTCACATTTGCTAATAATCACTTAAGACATGCGGGGAAAAAAATACAATGGAATTTGCACCAATTGTTGAAAAAGTGGCGTTTAATCTACTTAAATATGCAGCAACTGTTTTGCCAGAAAATGCAGTAAAAGTGATAAAAACTGCTTATGAAAACGAAACAAATCCTGCAGGTAAAAGTCAATTAGAGGCCATAATAACTAATTTTGAAACCGGGGCAAAGCTTGGGATTCCTATGTGTCAAGATACAGGCATTCACATCTATTATGTTGAAATAGGTGCTGATTGTCCAATTGATGATTTAGGGAAAATCAAAGAAGCTTTGACCAATGCTTCTATAAAAGCTACTAATGAAGTGCCTATGCGACCAAATGCTGTCGATCCTTTTGGCAGTAATTCAGGTGACAATACTGGAAGGTATATCCCTTGGATTAATTGGGAAATTGTACCTGGTGATAAAATCAAAATAATTGCTTTCCCAAAAGGAGGGGGAAGTGAGAATATGAGTACTGTTAAAATGCTTAAACCAGGAGTAGGTATCAAAGGTGTCATGAAGGAAGTCGTTGATTGGATGATATTTGCTGCTGGTAAACCATGTCCTCCAACAGTAGTTGGTGTAGCAGTTGGTGGAGGAGCAGATATAGCAATGAAAATTGCTAAGAAACAACTAATGCGTCCAATTGGAGAACCACATCCACAAAAAGAAGTTGCAGAGATTGAAAAGAAATTAAAAAAAGCAATAAATACCACTGGAATCGGTCCAATGGGATTGGGTGGCGATACAACCTGTTTGGCTGTTCATATGGATTATGCTCATAGACATCCAGCGTCATTGCCTATGGCTATTGCTATCCAATGTTGGGCTGCGAGACAATCTGCTGCTGAAATCAGCGCAACTGGTAAGATCAAATACTTACATCATAAGATTAAGGAGTAAGAAAAAATGGCAGTCGTAAAATTAAAGACACCAATACCAGAAGAAGAAATTCGCAAGCTAAAAGCTGGTGATATTCTCTATATTTCCGGTATAGTTTATCTCTCTCGAGATGAAGCTCATTTACGAGCATTGGAATATGCAGAAGAAGGTAAAGAATTACCACTAGATTTCAAAGGTTTAGCTCTCTTTCATTGTGGTCCTATTGTTAAACAAGATGACAAAGGAGAATGGCACGTAGTTGCCGCAGGTCCAACAACCTCCTCAAGAATGGAGATTTTTCAAGACAAATACATTGAGAAATTCCGTGTTAGTGTTGTTATTGGTAAAGGAGGAATGTTTGAACGAACAACTGCAGCAATGAAAAAATATGGTGCTGTTTATGGAGCCTTTACAGGTGGAGCTGCAGTATTAGCTGCAAAAGCTGTGAAGAAGGTAAAAGGTGTAGAATGGTTAGATCTAGGAACTCCTGAAGCTTTATGGATTTTTGAAGTTGAGGAATTTGGACCTTTAACTGTAGCTATTGATAGTCATGGGAATAATTTGTTTAAAGACATCTCTGAAATAGCAGAGAAGAACAGAGAAAAAGCCTATGATATCATTGGTGTATCTAAATAAAAGAAGGATTCTTCTTCTATTTTTTTTCTATTATTAATTCTAAGGAGTAATTTATCCATTCATAACCATTTCTTGTTCTTTTTCTCCTTTGAGTAAAACCAGCCTTTAATGCTAATTTAATCATTGGTAAATTGTCTACTCGAGTCCAAAGTGAAGCTTTTTCATACTTTAATTCCAGTCCTCTTTTCACAATAAAGGAAAGTAATTCTTTACCAACTCCTTTATTTTGGAATTGTTCTGCAACTGTTATTCCAATATCGAATTCCCCTTTCTGAATATCTTCATCTTCTTTCCAATCGCCATAAAGTGTAACAATTCCGATAATATCATTCTTCTTTCTTTTCCAAGATAAGAGCTTTCTTCTTCGATTTTTATTCTCTAAAGCTTCCTCTTGAGAAATTATTGCTACATAAATCTCCCAAACTCCAGTTATAATATTATTAATCCAATCTTCTACAAGTTCATCTGTTTCAGTGTCCATACCAACTAAATCTTTATCCACTTTGTCAACTAAGTTAAACAAATCTTTTCGATCACTAGGTTGCAGGAGTCTTATCTGAATCATTAACATTCACTTTCTTAAAATCTATAAGATTCTTAGTAAAATAATTACATTTTGATTATGACAATCTATTATTTTTCTTAATACACCAAAACTTTTTGAGTAGAGAAAAGAAGCAAACTTACTATGGTTGATGCAGGCACAGCAAATCTAATAATAGCAATCTTCTTGCAATTAATCTCAGCTTCAGTCAACTATATCGGAATGACTATTCAGAAGAAAGCCGCTACTAAAATTCCTAAAATAGGAACTGAAACTGGATTGCTTAAATCTGTAAAAAATATGATACTTAACAAAGCATGGGTTCTTGGTCTTTCATTAAATGCTTCAAGCACGTTTTTCGCAGCAGGAGCTTTTGCCTTAGCTTCTTTAACAATTATTCAACCATTATATGGGTTTGGCTTAATTATTCTGGTTATATTTACTCGTTTCTATCTCAAGGAAAAAATTACTCGTTTAGATATTTTTGGAGTTATTATTGGTATTGCAGGAATTGTTGTTATTGGTATAACAGCTAAATCATTGCCTGAATTACCTTATCTTGAGCTGTTAGAGATGTTCACGAATATACGAGGTATAATCTTCTTTGTTGTGTTTCTATCAATAGCTTTAGTTGCCTATATTGTGAGTGAGAAAACCTCGAAAACTACCTCTTTAGTGTTCTTAGTAATTTCATCAGCTATATGGACTTCTACACAGAATATCTTTAATAAAGCAGTTGCTACAGCAGTAAGAGATATTGGTTTTATCGGAGCATTTTTTGGGGAAGCTTGGCTTTATAGTTGGTCGTTTGTTCTTCTTTTCCTTCTAGTAAGCATAATAGGTATTTTTATGTTGAATATTGCCTATCAAAATGGACTTGGTGTTATTATTCTCCCAATTTGGACAGCTATTCAAGTAGTTGTACCTGTTTTATCTGGAATAATAGTTTTTCAAGAATGGAATGCCGGAAGTGGTTATACTGCAGTAGATATTGCTTTACAATCAGTTGGAATATTCATAATGTTGGCTTCAATAATAATCCTTTCAATAAGCAATGGTCGAAAAAAGGATTTTAGTAAAACTTTAGCAAATGATATCACTACTGATAATGATACTCTAACTTTAGAGCAAAAGGAAGTTTCAACTCAACCAGATAATAAATGAAAAAAGTTTAAAGGATTCCGTATGAGCATATTAAATAGCGTTTATTGATAATATTAACTGAGGAATAACAATGCATATTGGACCATTACGTTGGGGATCAAGCGAAGGAGTATTTTTATTCCAGGTTCCCGAAGAAGAGCGAATTCTCCCAAGTGATGTTGTCATGTTATTATCTAGCAGTCTGTATGCCATACAAGTTTTCCTTGAACATGGTGAAATAAAGGTCAATAACGAGCAATTAGCAATAATTCGGATTAATTTTCATCCTCCTTTTTCAGAAAAAAATGATGAAGATACTGGACAAGGCTTTGTTATACACAGTTCTATTAAAGACGGCATATGCTTTCAAAGCTTATTTGTTGCTAATGAGATTACTCCTGAATTAAGCGAATTCGAGAAAGCATTCCTTGATTCAGTTGTTAATAACTTGTTGGAAACTTTAGCAAAAGAAGGAAGAAACGTTTCTGATATACCTTTTCTAAGAGATAGAAAGGTTATAGACGAAACTGAATCAATGCTGCATGAAATTGATACAAAATATAAATCATTAGTTGCGAGTTGGTCTCTTGCTATAAATCCCAATTGTGAAGATTCCCAATTTGAGTTTAGCAATGTCCTTTACAACGGCAAAATTAGAATTGAAGAGCTGTTTTATGATCTTGGAGAAAGAGCCATTGAAACGTTTGATCAATTGATGTTAAGTAAGGAAGAAAAAATTACCCTCTATAAAATTGCTAAAAGTTTGGTTAGTTTATCTGGATTAATCTATGAAAGACAGGAAACAGATCAACAAACTAAAGATAAATTGAAATTTTATCATTCTGAGATTCTTTTAGAGTCATTAGTTACAAAGAAAAAGTATAGATTAGATGTTCGCTCATATGATATCGAGGGAGAATCATATTGCGATTTAACAATCATGAGTTAATTTTCATTTTTTTGAGGTACTTCTAATCCAATCAAACATATATAATTGAGCAATTCCAGCCCACTTACCATAACGTTCAACTAATTTCTCTCGACATTCTTCAAGAGATTTTTCTTTACCTTTGAAGAATATTTTTGATACTCCACGTTGAATCCAAATATCTGTTGGTGGGGCATCAATCTTACCAAGACCATAGAGTAAGAACATATCAGCAACTTTAGGTCCTATACCTTTCAATTTCAAAAGAACTTTTTTTGCTTCCATTGTAGGTATATTTTCTAGTTTATCAAGTCTAATTTGATAATTTGCGATGTCCTGTGTTGATTTAATCACATATTCTTCTCTGTAACCTAGCTTTGCTTCTTTTAACAAGTGTTTGTATCTGAATAATTTTTGAGGGTCAGGAAATGAATAAACCATAAAATGATCTGTTGGGAATTTATCTCCCATAAGTTCCTTGATTCGTCTTGCTTGTCCAACCCATTTCCAAATCGAACTATTTTGTGTTAAAATTGATGATATTAAACTTTCAAAGTGATCATGTGCACAAGTTAATCTTACACCTACACAGTGTTTAAAAGCTGGCGCAATTGGATCATTCTTAAATTCAGTATAAAATTCAAGCATGTTTAAATGTAAACCAAATGTTTTTCGCAATAATTTTTTCAAAGCTTTAAGGTCATTTTCAGATAATTGTTCATTATAAGAAGATACTTCAGCTATAAGCTTAGCTCCTTTTTGATAGACTCTACAAACCACTTTTTTATGACTATCTGGAATAGTAATTACAAAATAATATCTGCCAGACTTATCACTACGAGGTATTGGGAAAGAACTATGGCCAGTTTCAAGCGTTCTCTTTAAATTTAAAGGTCCTTTAGTAGTAAGACTAAGAGTTATCCAATTGTCCATAACCATTTTATTTACCCTTCTTATTGTATGGATATCAGCTTATCAAAAATACCTTTGTATTATATCCATAACATGAAGATTACTAGAATCTGCCATTCATAGTAATATTACGAATTCTCTCTTCATATTTGAAAAATGCTTCTTGAATTTTGCTAAGAAATACTCCACTTTCTTTAAATTTCTCTGTAGAATAGTCTCTCGCACTCACTGCAAAAGCCATCATTCTTGATGCTGTGTAAACTTCATAGAAGAAGATTCGATTGCTTATTTCAGGGAGTTTTACTTTGGTAATATAATTGTTATAGAAATCATGTCGGAAATTGTTTAACTCTGGGTAGAGTGAGAAGAAGAATAGAGTCCATCCAGCATCAAGTGCAGGATCACCTAATCTTGAGTATTCCCAGTCTATAAGTCCAGTTATTTTGGACCCATGAACCATAATATTTCTTGGTTGTGGATCACCATGAAGTAATGAAAATCGATCAAGTTTCAATTGCTTCTTAAAGGACATGAACCATTTTGCTAAAGGATCTACAAAGTAACCAGCCTTTCTCAAGAAGTTTAAAGATCGATTAATATCATTAAGAATAAAACGATCATATGGTATTTCTTCTTTTATAATACCTTTTGGAGTTTCAACCCCATAATTCTTGAATCTATAATTGTGCAAATTAACTAAATATTGCGCAAAACTAGGAATAAATTTTTTGAAATCATCAGTTGTATATCGTTTAATTGCTTTTTCTAATGTTTCTCCAGGGATTCGTTCTATAATCGAAAATGGATAACCTAGAATATCCGGTTTTGTCTCTAGAACATATGGTTTTGGAGTAGGTATTGGTGCTCCTTGTAATCTTCCTAATTTGCTGAATTCTCTTTGAGGTTTAAGAGGATCGTGTTTTTCTGGATATATACGTAAAACAACACTCTTTCTAATTTCTCTGTTCATTACCTCAAATAGTATATCCAAAAAGTAAACTTTATTTGACATTCCAGATTGTATTTGTTCTGGCGTTTTAATAAATAAAAGCTTAGCATCTTGTGGGATTAATTTCCAAAGATTACCTGTATCTATTAGGTATTTTTTTAATCTTTTTTGGATGTCTTCAACAGGTAATAATGGTTTCATTTTATGAACCCCAATAAGGCATAATTCATCTTTTATTTAGAAATTTGCTAATCTATTGTTTAACATATGTTTTTCTTCTGAAATTATTTTACTATTCAGTTTTAATAATTTTCTGTATGCTGTGTAAAGCCTAAATTGCATCTAATAAACTAAAAATCGTTTTACAAGCAACCATCGAAGTTAAATTATTAATATCAATTTTGGGATTAACTTCTACAATTTCGAAGCAACCTATAACCCTTGCCAATTTTTCAATAATTGAAAATAGTTCTCTTGAAGTAAGACCTCCAGGTTCTGGCACACTTATACCTGGAGCAAATGCTGGATCCAGCACATCAATATCAACTGAAACGTAGACATTTTTATGCTTTGCAATTATATTTTTGATAAAATTCTCAATTTCATCTTCCAAGCTAAATGAGTTTACCTTTAAAACCTTCATCTTATTACTATTAACAAATTCTACTTCTTCCCAACCTAAATTGTGCCCTCTACTACCTATGAAGTATACTTGTTTTGTAGAAAAATTATCCAATTCAATAATTCGCCTCAAAACAGTTGCCCTTGAAAATTTATTGCCATTTGGATACTTATTCATTAAATCTAAATGAGCATCAATCCAAACAATACCGTCAAATTCCATTCCACTTTTTTGAATACCCTTAGCAGTTCCAAGGGCAATTGAATGGTCTCCTCCAAGAATTATTGGAAGGGCATTTTTTCGTAATATAGTTGCAATTTTCTCACTGAACTCATTTTGAAAATCTGGATATGATAACCCCTCTTTTGTGTCTCCAAAATCTAAAACATTAAGTTGATGTATACTTTGTTCTGAAAAAGATTGTCCTGAGAAAAATGTTGAAACTTCTCGAATCTTTTTTGGAGCTAATGCAGTTCCCACTGGATAGATTTCGCATTTATCCTCATAAGGTGCTCCAACAATAACTGCATCTACATCTACTGCTGAATCAACTTCATTTACAGCAAACGATCCACAAAAAGGTTCAGCCATTTCTTTCAACTCATTAATTATTATTCAATTGATTTAATTTAACTATTTCAGAATCTCTCTCTTTATGAATATAAGGTATTGTCTTTTTTTTGGATTTACAATTAATCTTATTAGATAAGAGCTGTTTTTTTTGACAAAAGAACTTTTAATGTGAAACTTTCGTAGTTTAATTAAAGGATTGTGTATCTTAAAGGATGAAGTAGGAAAAAGTTGAAGAAACATTCAAACTGGTGTGTATCGCATGGATGAAAAAAACAAACAAAAGGAAGTAAAACCAAATCTAAGAGATTTCGGAGGAATTGTTCGAGCAAGTAATATTTTCCTTTCACAGGCTTCAAGAACAAGAAAAGCTATATTAAACCAAAGTGAGAATTTAGAAGCTATCAATACTCTCCTAAATGAAACTAGAAAGAAACACAATATAGTTCATGTAACCGGCATGGGTCGTTCTGGAAGAGCAGTTGAGTTTTTTGCTGAAATGTTAAAGGATTTGGGATTTAGAGTTTCAATTATTGGTAGAACTCTAGCTTTACCAGTTTCTGTTGATGATGTTGTTATTGCTTTCTCAGGTTCTGGAAAGACATCTACAACAGTAGCCAATGTAGGTGTTTGTATAGATGGTGGAGCAAAAATCGTTATAGTTACTCAAAATGAAAAATCTCGTTTAGGAAGATTTGCAGATATCCATTTGATTATTCCTAAATCTAAAAAACTACAACGAGCTGAAGAACCACCTGAAATAGAAACTGATAAGAATTACACATTTTCATTCAGCCAAATCCCAGAAGAAATGAAGAGTTCTTTGTCACCAATGGGAACTTTATTCGAGTTATCAGCTATGCTAATAGCAATTGGACTTATAGGGATGATTCGTAGTGACAGTGATCCTATTAGATCATTTCAAAGCACTGTAGATGCGGTTATTAGCAATGCAGAGAAAGCTGTTCAAGGAATTCTAAAGAAAGAGAAAACTCAGGATGAGATTGTAAAAGTTCTTGAATTGTTTATTGATTTGAGTCCAGCTTCAACGAAAAAGGTCTTTTGGATTGGTGCTGGATTAAGTGGTATTATTGCATCAATGCATGCTATGAGATTTCAACATCTTGGTTATAACATTCATTTACAAGATGATTGGCGTTTTAGGAAGAAAAATGACATATTGGTAGCTATAAGTGGTAGTGGAAGTACACCATTTACGAATGAATTCGTAGCAGAAGCAAAGAAAAAACGCATGCCAACTATTGGTTTCACATCATTTATTGATTCAAAATTTGGGTCTAAAATTGATATCCTCATAAAAGTTCCTGGTAGATTAGATCCAGAAAGCTGGTATAATAGATATTCAGAATCAAAACCATTCATTGAAACACAATTTGAATTTGCAGTTGCTGTGGTTATTGAAAGCATAATTGCTCAGTTAGCAATTCACAAAGGTATTACTGAAACTGAAATGAAAGGACGTCATGCAAACATTGAGTGAGTAAAGTTTGACTTTACAAAAAGACTTATCAATCAAACGTTGAAACAACAAAACTGAGTGTTAAGTATGAGCTATGATAGGGAATTAGATAGTCTTCGTGAAAAACGAAAACGTGAACTTCTTTCACATTCATTAAAGAAAGAGCTTGAACAGAAGAAAAGAGAAGAAGAACTTAACAAGATAAAGAATAGACAAGCTAAAGCTACAATGATTGTGAACACGGTCTTAGAACCCGATGCAGTAGTTTATTTGAATTGGTTAACAAAGAACAATCCTCAGATAGCTCAAACAATCAAGGATACAATTATTTTATTGATTAACAAGAAAATGATTCGAAAACCACTCTCAAAAATTGACATAATGAAAATTGAACGTGAATTAACTGGACAAGAATCATCAATTAAAGTAAAGAAACGAGGAAGAGAAATTGAGAACCTTGCTGAAACGATGAAAAAAGATATTATAAATTGAATAATAACACATGATTCTTCTTATCGTTTAATTACACTTCCATAAATAATTCTCTCAACTTCTTTTATTATTCCTTTAATTGTAGGTGTTGCTGTTCCTACTCCATCTCTTGATTCACTTTCGAATACAAACAAACCAATATAGGCGAGTTGTCTTTTCTGTCTTCTATCTCTAATAGATTCTATCCAAACTAGGTGAGGTTGCGCTTTAACCCAACCGTACTCGTCCTTTTCTTCTAGAGCTAAACTGATTTTCCAGAATAGCGATGGAATACTGTCATGTATATTTGCTAATGTAGTTTTAGCATCTTTATCATTAGCATAACTGAAGATCCCCTCTCCTCTTTTGTTGTAAATCGCGAATCCTGTACATGCTGGAAAAACTGTCATGAATTGTTCCAAGACCTTCTGCATTTGATTCTTGTGCTCAATTTCAATCTTTATTTCTTCTGATGGTAGTTTAATTGTTTCGTGTATTTTTTTCATTGAATCTTCTACAAGCACTTTCAATTTTTTCTCTTGTTCTAATCTATCTAATTGACCTAAATGATGTGAAATCTCTTTGTCTAAATCATCAATAAGTTCCTTACTATCTATTTTCTCAATTTTCTCTCTATCAACTGAAAGCTCCATTGCATATAGAACAATATCACCTGCATTTGCTAGACTAATTTTGAGTATTTTTGCTATAATCGTTGCATTTGCTTCTGAAACTTCTTGTATCGTCATATATCCAAAATCCGTTAGAGCTTTATTAATCCCTTTAGAAGATTCTCCCTGAAATTCGTTTTGAATGTTATTCATATGTGCTTTTAGTGCTGTAACAAAAAGATTCTCAGCGGTGTTTATATTTGAATCAAGAATATTCATTATCGTTGGTGGTAGTATTTCTACTAATTCAGGCACCGTATTATATCCTGCATTCTGTAATTTTTGCAAAAATAATTTTTTTAACTCATTTTCCTGACTCTTGTTCATATCACTTTTCACCTAAACAAGTATTAATTTTTTGAATCTCTCATTATTATAATATCAAAGAGATTATTATTCATTTTGTTATTAGAAATGAGTTAAATATTAGAAAATATGAAGAAAAACCCCTCTAATAATTATTTTATTAGTGTAATAGAAAACTAACTATAAATTAATGAATATAAGTTATTATATACAAGAAAAACAGATGTTATAATGTAAACTATAGTAGGTTTGTTGTATGGAATTTCATATTGACGATTTCTCCAATCTAAATGCTCTTCCAGCTATTGAGATAAACATACGTCCAAATATACTCTATACAGAAGAATATTCCTACTTAACTAAAGTCGAATTAGAAGTATTATTTTTACTAGCTACTACAGAAATGTCTGCAAAAGGACTTACAACTTTTTCCTTCTCAGGTATCAAACGACAATTGGGTAAACACCAGCAAAAGATAACCAAAGCAGTTAACAGATTACTTTCGAAAGATTTGATATGTAAAAACGGTGTAGGTTACTCAATTTCAATAAAAGGTACAACCATTCTTTCTGAAATCATTAAATTACAAAATGCTGTTGACCTTCATAAAGCAACAGTTGAATATTTACAACAAAAAATTGTTTTTGATAACAAACTACCTATTGAAGAACTAACAACTCTACTTGTAGGAAAATGGTTTGGTGCTTTCAGATATATTTCGCATACCGAAGGTAAGAATTTTATTATTCGTTGGCAACTTGTTGACAGTCGTGCGACAGCAACATTAAATGTTTATGAGGATGAAGCCATAATAAATATTATTCCAGATAAGAGTGATAAACAAAGATTTGCTTATGAACAAACATTAGATGATTTATCTCAATACTTTATAGATATCTTATCAACATTTTCTATTCACGCATCAATTGAAACAGAAGGGTGGCGAAGAAGTTCACTATCCGAACTTGATTACCAGCAACAATTTACAACATGGTTAAGCACAACAATTAATAACCTTTCACAGAACTAGTCGTTTATCACTTAATCAATAGTTTCAAAAAGTTTATTTTTAATGAGCATTCTGCTGGTTTTATCATTAGAAATACTACTTAGTCATTTTATATAATGACACTTTATGTATTGTAAATATAAAACTAATTTGAGGTTGAAAAATTGCAACCAAATAATATTGAACAACAATTAACAAAAGGAACGACAACCGTTGCAGTTAAGTGCAAAGATTGTGCTATCCTTGTTGCTGACATGCGCGCAAGTATGGGTACATTGGTTGCATCCGATCATGCTAAGAAAGTCCATCAATTGAATGACTACTCAGCAATCACAATTGCAGGCTTAGTTTCTGACGCACAATATATCATTGACATCATGCAAGCACAAATACGATTATTTGAGCTTGATCGAAAACGAAAACCAAAGACATCTATGATAGCAAATCTCGTCAAAAACATGCTCTATGGACAATATCGACAATATTTCCCGTTCTATGTCCAACTAATGGTTGGCGGTTGGGATAAAGCAGGACCACATATTTTCTCATTTGATATGGCTGGTTCTGTCTCAGAAGATGATTGGATGTCAACAGGCTCAGGGTCACCATTAGCAATAGGTGTCTTAGAAGTAATGTATGAGAAGGACATGACTGAAAAGGAAGGCATGGTATTAGCCTTAAAAGCTTTGAAGTCAGCCATAAAAAGAGACACAGCTACAGGCGATGGAATTAGAGCAGTTGTTATTGATAGAAAAGGTTTCAGAGAACTATCAAAAGAAGATATAATTGAACACGGAGGAGCTCTTTAAGATGTTTTCACAACCAAGTCAATTCGGTTACGATAAAGCTACAGTTATTTTCTCCCCTGACGGAAGAATAATCCAAGTTGAATACGCTCGAGAGGCTGTTAAAATGGGCAGTACTGCTGTTGGTATTAAAACAGACAGCTGTGTGATTTTAGCAGGACAAAAACGATCATTCGAACTAATTGAATCTGCAGATAAAGTATTCAAGATAGACGATCACATAGCTTCAACTTTCTCAGGATATTCTGCAGATGGAAGAGCACTTTTACAAAGAGCAAGAGTAGAAGCTCAAATTGAAAGAATCACTTATGGAGAAGTGATTGATCCAGAAGTCCTTTCAGAAAAAATAGGCGATCACTTACAATCATTCACTCAATACGGTGGAGTTCGTCCATATGGTATTGCTGTGTTATTTGGTAGTGTCTATGAGTCTGAAACTTTTCTACATTACATTGATCCTGGAGGAGCAATATTCAGCTGCTTAGCACAAGCAATTGGTTCAAACGAAAGCGCTGCAAAAGAAATCCTAAAGAAAGGATACAAGAAAACACTAACCAAAAAAGCTGCTGTCAAACTTGCATATGATGCACTTAAAGCTGCTGCTGAGGAAGATGAAGGCGGTTTAGTTGCTGAAATGGCTATTATCGAGGTTAAAACCGGAAAAGTCGA
>JAUVZH010000374.1 GCA_030602675.1 Candidatus Heimdallarchaeota archaeon
CAAACATATTCACCAGGTTTAGGATCGAGTGCTGTTACAGCTAAAACACTTGATTTATCTTGAACAAATACATCTCCATTCTTGAAAGCTTCAGTACTAACCAGTGTTTTCAAACCATCAACAACAAGATAAAGGAATGGAAAATCTTTGTCTTGTTTTAGGATTATGCCTTTGTCCTTTAATGAAGCTAAAACAGCATTTGGGTTAGATATTAACTGATTAACCCTCATATATGATGATGCAGGAGAATTATTTTTCTTCATAAGCGATATTGCTTTTTGAGAACCTAATTTTTCGACAAGAGTTTTTACCAGAAAGGTAGGATGCGAATAAAGAATGCTGTTCTTTCCATCCTGGTTCATGGATTTTATAATGGTCTCAAGATTGATCTCCATTGCTCTTCTTAATATTTCCAAGTTCTCTTTCGTTTTAGCTAATAACTCTAATTTTTGAATAGGAGTTTTTTGCCATCGTCCTTCAAAAAGTGCTACTCGAAGACGTTGCCTATCAATTTGCTCTTTATCTTTAATAGAGCCATCAGGGATACTTCGACTCAAGAGAAAATCTATTGTGTTCTGATAACGAACAGTACCTATTGCTAATGATTGGATTGCTGCAGCTATTTCATAAGTAAAAGATTCCTTATCAAAATGATACCGTAGAATATCGCGTAAAGATTGTGAAGATGTATCATACTGAATTAAAACTTTGATTACTTCATCACGAGCAAATGATTCAATTTTGTTTGTTAATTTCTTCACATCATTCAAACTCTATATTTGGTCTGGTCTTTATTGTTAATATCAAATTCATCTTAATTTCTAAAGATGTTTTGGATAGAAAAGAAATTAAAAGTTATATCTATTTTTGGATATTTCTACAAAGATTCACTATTTTTTTAGCTTGTTGGTCATTTTTGTTAAAATAGATTATTAGTTTTTTAAAATGTATTATTCAAGAATTTCAATGGAGAAATGTACAGTATTATGAACACAAGGTATCGTGGATAAGTTATTTACCCAGTAATCTTTTGGAAGGTTATTTTTCACATTTAATAGTAGGAATAAAGGGATTAATCCATTCAATGCCCAGATACAAACTGATGTATTTTCTAGGGTGCTCAATCTATTATTTTCAACAAGAAAAGAATCTCCTACTTCCATACCATTAGAACATTTTCCGTCAATTTTTTCCACATTTATTTTAATTTTAACCAAATTAGATACAACTCCTAATTATATCAATAATTACGATTTTATTTGCTTTGTTCTAACTCTGGATTTTCATTCAACAAATTTATTCTAGCTTTTTCATAATAATTCAGATTTTTAATGAAAATAATCTTTTGTGTGTTATTACTTCAGTTTTCTGTATTTGTTTGATGGATTTTTCTATCTCTACATGTTGTAAGGTTTCTTCTAATGGAGCCTTTCGGTTACTAAGTTCTTCCCACAATTTGATTTGTTCATCTAGTTTTTGCTTTTCATCACGTATATTTACCGCTGTTTTTTCCAGTCCTTTCTCGTCAGCAAGGTTTAGAGCATTTTTTAACAACTCTTTTGCTTTCTTCAAATCTAGTTCTGCTAATGCCAGTAATGCTTCTAACCTGTAAGTTTCAATAAGTAGCGAATGAGATGATTGTTCTTTAGCAATCTCTAGAAGTCTATGAGTTAGATTCTTGATTTCGATGAATAATTTTTCATCTCCTGTCATTTTCAGCTCAGATAATAACAGATCACAAAGGTGAACCATTGCAGTAACGGTTAATGAATGATCAGTGATTTCCTCTTCTATAATCTGTTCAAAAATCACTGAAGCTTTTAATCTATCACGAGCACTATCACTAGCTTTAAGTGAAAGTGCATTAGCAACGCGGTAATGCTGGTCTATGAATCTACTATCAGCTCGTTCATTGAGTTGTTGTAATTTCTGGAGATATTGTTTAGTCATATTAGAGTCAATGCTATCCAATGCTTCTAAAATTAGCTCATAAAGAACCAGAGCAGAAGAAAAATTATTTCCCAACTCCTCATAAAGTGCTAAGCTCTGATGATAATGCTCCAGTGCTACTTTACGATTACCTTTCTTCTTATGATACCCACCGATGTTTAGGTGTGTCATAGCGATTTGTTGCTTCATCTCAAGTTCCTTATATAGTTTAAAACTTCGTTGATAATTTTCGAATGCCTTATCTAGATCACCTTTCAAGCTGAAAATATTACCTAGATTATTGACCGCAAGAGCAATATGCTGTTTGTAACCCACTTCTTTACTGATAATTAGAGCTTCTTGATAATTCTTCAATGATTGATCTAGTTCACCTTTAAATTGGTATACAACACCTAAGTTAATTAATGAAATAATAATATCCTTTTTGGTACCTTGTTCCTCTTTAATTGCATGACTCTGCTGATAATACTCTAATGCTTGATCTAAATCACCTTGCTGCGAATAAACATTGCCTAAGTTGTTAAGAACTCTAGCAGCTTGCAATTTTTTTCCTAATTCTTCACTGATTGTCAAGCTCAGTTTGTAATACTCAATGGCTTTCTTGTATTTACTTTTTGACCAATAAACGAGACCAAGATTATTATATGAACTTATGATTCCTAATTTATTCCCTAATTCCTCAGATAATTTTAAACTCTCTTGATGATATTCTAGTGCTTTGTCAAGGTTTCCTTTATACCAGTTTATTATACCACCATGTATAAGTAACGCACTTTTTCTTCGCTTGAATCGTTCTTTCATTTTTCCTTTATATTCTGAATCTTTTTTCTCAAGAAACTCCTTGCCTTTCTCTAATGCTTCCATACCTTCGTCCAGTTTACCTAAAACCCAAGAAATGTTGGCTTTTACTATTAAATAATCCATAATCAATAAGTGATTCTTTTGTTTACTAACTTTAGGCCAGATTTTTTCAATCAGTTTGCTAGCTTCCTCTAGTTCACCAAGTTTAACTCTAATTCGGCTTTCAAGCAATTTGGCAACAAGTTGATTATTCTGAGATATTCCATCTCTTTGCAAAAACTCTACCACTAATTTGAGTGCATTCTTATAATTCTCTTCCTCAATTAAAGATTCTACATGAAGCAGTTTTTCATGAGTTGCATCGGTCAAGTTTAATCTCCTCACTATTTTGAAGGTTAAAATACTCGCAAGGATTCTTCTTATGCTAATTATTCATGTTTTATGCTTAATGAGGGTGATTCAAAATTTAAGTATGTTGCAAATAATTCTAATATGCCACTTTTTATAGAATTAATTTCAGCAAAGACACAGTAGTAGCAATACCCGGAGCTTCAAAAATCAATCATGTTGTAGAATACGCTGGTGCGATGACTTTTGAATTAACAAAGAACGAAATAGCACAACTCGATGAGTTATCAAGACCATTAAATTGAATGAAATAAATGAAAAGTGTCAGACATCTTAGTCTGACCATTATTTATCTTTCTTCATTTTGTTCTTCTGAATTAGTTACTTATTTTGGAAAACTCTCATATCTGCTTTTGCGAAAAAGCCAAAAGATTTCTTACCATATTTTTCTTC
>JAUVZH010000249.1 GCA_030602675.1 Candidatus Heimdallarchaeota archaeon
AGAAAGTATACATTACATTACTACTTCAACAATCTTAGTCCTATAAGGGATGTAAAACGATATAAAATCTATGATGTAGCAACTAACCGTATTGTTGGTTCGCTAGATGATGAATTTGTACAAATTTCTGGAAAGGTTGGCACTGTTTTTATTGTTAAAGGTGTTCCTTGGAAGATTCTTGCTGTTCAAGAAGATAGAGTAGAAGTTGCACCAGTTCATAACCCAATAGGAGCTATTCCTGCATGGGCTGGTGAGCTTATTCCTGTTCCACTTTCTGTCGCTCAAGAGGTTGGAATGATTAGAGAGAAGATTTGGAAGAAATTTATTGAAGAAGATGATATCAAGAAAGCAAAACAAGTTCTTAGAAAATACCCTATTGATAATGATTCAAAGCAAGAGATCATAAATTATCTAAATGACCATTTCTCTAAGGATAATCCTATGCCCACCAATAATCGCATTGTCATCGAAACCATTGGAGGAGATTTAGGAATCATTCATTGCGATTTCGGTAATAAAGTGAATCAAACCTTAGGTCAGTTGATTAGTTCTTTACTGATGGCTAAATTTGCTTGTTCTGTTGGTATTCGATCTGATGCTTATCGTATCGTTCTTAATTATCCTTACTTCATAAGGCCAGAGCATATTGAGAGTGCTATTAGGGGATTAAAAGGAGAATTTGTTGAAGAACTTCTTAGAAGAACCTTACCCCAAACTACTATGTACGAATGGAGATTTATCCATATAGCTAAGCGTTTTGGTGTCATTAAGGGTACTTGGGAGTATGGAAACTTACATCCAAGAAGAATTGCTCGAGCTTATGATGGTACTCTTGTTGCAGAAGCAACATTAAGTGAGCTTATTCATGATAAGTTAGATATTAAACGAACAATAGAGGTTTTGAATAGAATTCATAGTCAGGAAATTGAAATCGTATCCATTGTTAAGAGATCTGTTAAAGAAATCTCTCCTTTAGCAGAATCTGCTGTTAATCACCTAAGGTTCACTGGTTTCATTATTCCTCAAAAACCAGATCGTCAACTAGCTTTGAAAGTTCAAGAAAGGCTCGATAAAAAAGAGATTAAACTCATTTGTATGTGGTGTGCCAAGTATAATGTCATTAGTAAAGTTGGTAATGTTGATGAGAAACCTCAATGTCCTAAATGCGGTGCTCGTTATATTGCAGCTGTTTCCCCATACAATGAGAAATTAATCAAAGTTTTGAAGAAACACCTTCGAAGAGAGAAGCTTGAGCCTGATGAAAATAAAATTTTGAAACATGGTTACAAAAGTGCTGATTTAGTTATTGCTTCTGGTAAAAAGGCAATAATAGCTTTAGCAGCTCGTGGTATTGGTCCTTCAAGTGCTAGTAGAGTTCTAATGAAAAGTTATTCTAAGGATGATTACGAGTTCTATTCTGAGATTATCGATGCTGAAAAGGAATACTCAAGAACCCGACCTTTCTGGGGCGATTGATGTAAGAAAAGACTAATTTACTGTTTCATCATAGGTTATTACATGGAAAACTTTGCTTGGTATATTGTTTTTGTTGGTAGACCTAATGCTGGTAAGAGTTCTCTAATTAGCAAACTAACCCATGCAAAACCAACGATAGGTAAGAAACCCGGATCTACTCGTAAAATAATCGAATATCAACTAGCAAAGAAGTTCAAAGTTGTTGATGTTCCTGGTTGGGGTAAAATCGTTAGTAGAAGCCGTGATTACGAAGATCGAATTAAAGATGAAATAGTTTCATTCTTTGAAGAAAATCGTTTTAGAATTCCTGTTTGTGTGCTTGTCATTGATGCTAAAAGTTTAGTTGATGTTTCTGAACGGTTAACAAAAAAAGGTATAATACCAATTGATCAAGAACTATATAATTTCGTGAAAAGTATGAAAATCACCCCTATTGTTGCTATTAATAAAATTGATAAGATTTCTGAATCTGAAGTGACAACAGCTATTGATTATTTCAAAGAACTAATCAATTTTGAAACACTAAGTGAGGAATGTCAAGAAGCGTTTGTTGCAGTAAGTGCAAAAAGAGATACTAATCTGAATAGCTTAAGAGATTTAATTCGTAAACATTTACGCAAGAACGATGTTGAGGAATTTGAGAGATACGTTAAACTATAATGTTAAAATATTTTGAACCTCTCCAAAATGTTTTTATTGGTTTTAAGGTTATCCGAAATAAAATTGGAAGATATTTCCAATAATATCTTTAATTATTCACTCATAAAAGGTCTTAACGATGTCCGCTCTTAATATTCAATGGAAACTCGGAAAACCATTTGGTATTTTAGCAATTCTTACTGGTTTTGCTCTTATAACCCAAATACCTATGATTTATCATGCACGTGAAATTCTAGAGGTTGTTAGTAGTGAATATTTAGCTGCATACATTACCATCATAATTGCTGCAGTATTCATAATCTCCAATGCTGAAGTCGTTCTTTATGAAGCGTTACTCATTCGTTTGAGATCATATGACATTAAAGATTACAGAGCACCATTTCTATCAGCTTCAATAATCAGTGTTGTTTACTATGTCTGCTATTTCTTGACATACTCAACACTTATTGGATTAGAATTATTTGGTTTGCAAAATCCTGTAGCACAGTATGCTTTTTGTCAAATGATCAGTCTATTATTGATAATGGTTATATCCTTCTGGTATAATAGACGTCAGAACAAAGCAACACGAGGAGCATAATTTCTTCTCATCTTTATTTTTTGTTCTTATGATACTGGTTTCCAAAAGATACTCAATTCATCCGCCTTCTTTGTAGCTTTGCTCCATTCTTCGGGGTAAATTCTTCGATTTATTGAACGATATTTATCATGTTTACTTAGTACCAGATAGTCTGGATGATATTGGTCCATTAGATTAACCATTGCTTCTGGTATTTCTTTTGAACACCATTCAAGTATGTGGTAGGTGTCTTCCTCTACTCTTCCGGGCATTATTAGATGTCTTATTAATAATTCTCCTGATCCTTCATCATAAGCCATTTTCAGATTTCTAGTAATAATCTCTCTATACTGATTTATACCTGACATTTCTTTTGCAAACTGATTATCCCAGAATTTAAAGTCAGGTAACCAGAAATCCATTAATTCAAGAAGCAGTTTTGTTGCTTCTAATGATTGGTATGTATTTGAATTCCATAAGATGGTAATGTTTTCATTAAACTCTTTGAGAGCAGAAATTATAGTGTGTATATTGGGAGTTGGATCACCACCAACCAGATTGATGTTTTTAGCTCCTTCTTTTCTCAATCTTTCAGCTAATAAAGCAACTTTTTTCGGAGTTACTAAAATTCCACCTGTTATTTTCTCTCGAGATTCATTGCACCATTCTTGAGATATATCATGGTTTTGACAGAAGACACATGTAAATGTACAACCAGCAAAAAAGATGGTTCCACTTGGAACTAAAACTGATTCTTCTCCTGTATGTAGAAAAGCTGATGAAACAATTGACTCTTTACCAAGTCTACAATAACCGAGTTTTCCCTCAGCACGATTAACCTTGCACCTTCTTTCGCAAAAATGACAGTCTTTTAGAATTTCTTGAGCAATATGCTCCTTTAAGTCCAAAAATGAAAGTCCTGGAACTTCCATGTCTTTGAAAGAGATTTCTTCTTTGTCTATCTTTTTGATTGTTTCATTGAACTCCTTTGCAGCTTTATCATGTACTTTCCATAGCTCTTCAATTGAATCGTCGAAGGAGAAATTAGCAGATATTTTTTTGGTTATCAAATATCTAGGGATGTTTGTACCATCAAGAATACCTCGGTAGCGCTTGTACCTTTTACGAACTTCTTCATTTTTCCAAATGTTTGCAGCATCAGGTCTGTAGAGAAACCACATTTTTTTACCCTAATAGAATATTACTCTATCAATATTTTACTTTTCAGTATCTTCTTTTGCTGTTTGAGTTATTTAATGGAAAATAAATTGAAAAAGAATCGGTTCCCCGATTCTACTATTTTCTAAAGAACTAAATCTGCTAGCTCTTCTAGTTTACAATCTAAAAGAAATGGATTGAATTTCTTACCTAAAACTTCAGTTAATTCCACAAGTCGTTTGTGTTTCATAGTATTCTTTGAATATGGCCACTTATGCTCAGGTTTAGGTGTAACTCCTAATTCTTCGCATGCACTAACTAGATCAACTATAGCATCAAATACAATTTTTGGAGTTAATTCTTCGGGTCGTTTTTCACGTGAATGCATAATGATTCCTTTGATTTTCTTGTTATCCTCATAGTAAACTGAAGGTGCATGACCGAATTTTATGAATGGTTCAAATGTGTGTTTCTTTAGAGTATCATTGATTTTAGTAATTATTTCCTCATATCTTAGCAAGTTCTTGCCAAAGATTCCATACCCTTCAAACAATGCCATTTGAAATCCTTCTGGTGGATTTCTTTTTGCCATTTTGACCCTAATATCAGCCATTCTTTCGAATGCTTCGAGATCAATTGAAGTAAAGTCAGCATTTTCAATGTTTTCACAAATATCTTTTACTTTCTCATCGAATTCTGTTGGGTATTTCAAAATAAACATTGGCGGATTCGTTTCTCCAGAGATGTCGGGATGTCTTGCTTCTACGATTGTTTCTCCATAGGTTAATGGAATGTCTAATTCTATTAATTCGTAAACTATTTTTCCAAAATTATTTAGATTATTAGCATGAATAACCGCATAGTTTTCCTTTCCTGCTTCTGGCAAAGATTTTATATCTACTTTAATCTTTGAGATAAACCCTAGTACCCCATGAGAACCGGCAATATCAAGAAGCGTGAAGTCTTTTTCTTTTAGTTGTTTTTCTAATTTCTTATCTGAACAAGTGATTTTTGCTTTATTGACATCGTTATCAATTTTCTCCAAGACAATTAAATTATTGGCATAATCAAAGAATTCTACTTCCTGTACATTATCAACCATTGTTCCAGCTAGCCAAGCATCATTTCCTCCACCATCAGTGCTTAGAATACCGCCTAAAGTTGCTATGTCTCTGCTTGATGGAGCTACGAAAAACTTCCAATTTGGTTTTACTTGTTGAATTTCATAATTAAGCTCATCTGGTGTT
>JAUVZH010000294.1 GCA_030602675.1 Candidatus Heimdallarchaeota archaeon
TGCTCTCCTAACTTTTTATTTATCTCCGAAAGCACAGCTAACAATTTGTTTAAATCATCCATAGTATGCATTTCAGTTACACAGAAGATGGCTGTTTCGCCAAATTCAGGATGGCATTTCTCTAAAGTATATCCACCTACTAAACCATGTTCTATTAGTTTAGATTCAACATCAGCCATTGTTCCCTTCTTAACTCTAACAATAAACTCGTTGTAATGATAACCTTCGAAAATTGGGGCATCGAAATTTTCCAATTTATTTATCTCAGAAGATAAATAATGGGCAGCAGATAAGCAATATTCAGCAGTTTTCTTTACACCTTCTGGTCCTAGCAGTGATAAATAAACACCAGCACCAAACGCTAGAATTGCTTGATTTGTGCAAATATTACTTGTTGCTTTTTCTCGTCTTATATGCTGTTCTCGAGTTGACAATGTTAAAACATATGCTCGTTGATCTCCCTCTATTGTTTTTGTCATCCCAACAAGTCTTCCTGGCATTTGTCGAATTGTTTTCGGATTATAATTTATTGAAAAGAATCCAACATGAGGGCCACCAAAGCTGATTGGATTTCCTAAACCTTGTCCTTCTCCAACAGCAATATCTACTCCATACTCACCAGGAGGTTTTAGGATGCCTAATGATATTGGATCAACACCAACTACAGCCTTTGCTTCAACATTATGAACAATATTGCAAATTTCTTCTGCGTTACTTTCAATTACACCAAAATTATTGGGATTTTCAAAATAAAACGCAGCAACATCTTCAGCTAATTTTTCTTTTAGATCAGCTAAATCGACTTCTCCAGTTTTTGGATCAAAATCAACCAACTCAAATTCTATTTTTGGACCAATAAGGTAATTTTTGATAACTGATAACCTATCTGGATGAATGCTAGTAGTTATCAAAACCTTCTGTCTCTTTTTCATAATTCTTACAGACATGAGTAGTGCTTCAGCTATAGCTGTTGGCCAATCATACATGCTTGAATTTGTAACATTCAAACCTGTTAATTCACTGATTAAACTTTGATACTCAAAAATTCCTTGTAGCATACCTTGCGCAACTTCTGGTTGGTAAGGTGTGTAAGAATTAAGTAATTCAGGTTTAGTTATTACTTCTTGAACTAGAGCTGGTATATAATGGTCTTGAGCTCCTCCTCCAAGAAAAGAAACAACGGATTTATTCATAGAAAGAACTTTATCAATATAGATTGACAAGTCTCTTTCGGACATAGGTCCTAATAATTTCAGAGGATGTTTTAAACGAATAGAATCTGGAATATCCTTGAATAAATCATCTGTACTTGTGATATTAAGGAATGATTCCATTTCCTTCTGAATGTCGTTTGCTGATCCTTCCTTATCTTTACTCATGAAAAGACCAGTACTCCATGTAATTTAATGATCAAGAGTTTCTACATATTCTTCATATTCTTTTGAAGACAGCATTTTATCAAATTCAGTTGCATCGCTAGGTTTGATTTTTAAGAACCATCCTTCACCAAATGGATCTTCGTTTATTGATTCAGCTGAATCTTCGAGA
The DNA here is from genome assembly GCA_030602675.1 of Candidatus Heimdallarchaeota archaeon. Lineage (GTDB taxonomy): Archaea > Asgardarchaeota > Heimdallarchaeia > JABLTI01 > JABLTI01 > JABLTI01. The sequence continues at coordinate 1,549 of JAUVZH010000294.1, forward strand.
ATACTATTTACAGAAACTATTTCTCCTGAAATTGGAGTCTTTAACTCTTCTACCGCTTTTACAGACTCAATATCTGCTACTTTATCACCTTTCTGAAATGTTGTTCCTTCAGAAGGCAATTCAACATAAACTATATCCTTCAATAGACTTTGAGCATAATCAGTAATACCTATGACAATTACATCATCTTCTTTTCTTGCCCACTCATGTGTCTTTGAGTATCTAGCATTCTCATCTGTTTTCATTTTGTCGACCTCTTTCATCGATTTTCTTTAGTAAACAATATTCATTTTTAGTTCGTTATTAAGAACTTTTTCATATTTTGAATAATTATTATTTCTTAAAACTTTTGGGTAACAAATTTAATCGGAATTTAGTTTTTCATCATTGAACGTTTGTTTGTTTTGTATATAGGATTTGCCAAGATATAAGCTGACTTCAGCACGCTCAAGCTCTCGTCCCATATAGAAAGCATGATCTATTTTGGTTATTAGATTCAGTTCAACTATTTTCTCAAAGATATGTCTTGCTTTATTTGAAATGAAAAGCAAATCAGATTTGTTTGATTCGGGGTTTAAATGAGTTACATAGATTTTTTGTTTATGATAATCAACCCAAATTGTAAAACTACCCTTAGGATCTGGTTCGTAATCTAACTGATAGAGTAAATGGTCGTCACCAGTTAGCTCTATTGTTTCTACTTTTTCAAAATCAGCAAAATCTAGATCATTAGCAATTCTGCTTTTAGCCATCAACATATCTAACCCATGACCTTTTGGTGGAGCATTTTTCTGTTTTGCAACAAAAGCCATATCTCTTCCTTTTACTACTTCTTTTATTCCTCCTCTGCATTTCACACTTACATCAGTAACTAATACTAATTGTATTCCCAATTCAACAGCTAAACAACCAAAAAGAGCATTTATTCCAACCGGATCAGCAGCAATAAATTCTGTCACATTTCCAACACAGGTCATCATTGGAGTAATAGGATCTCTTTTACGATATTCGATATAGTGTGCGAGAGAATTAGCGAATCCTGGATATATAGGCATTTCAATAATCGGATCAGCTGCTATTTTAGTAATCCCAGAATCCAGAAGTCGTTTCTTTAATTGTAATAATGAAGCAATTCGTTTTTCAGTAGTTTTTGGAAGAATCCCTTTTCGGGTATTTGTTGGAATAAAAACTACACCAACATCTTTTGGAATATCATTTATTAAATGGTCAATATTCCCATGATCTATACTTAAAATTAATTCTACTCCAGATTTGATCGCTGCTTGTATTTCTTCTACATCCAATGTATCAATGCTTATTGCAAATTCATGTTTTTCTTGCATTGATTTTAGTTTAGTAATTATTTGCTTCACTTTGTTAGGTTCAGAGACATTTGCCATTGCACCAATATCTAAAATATTAGCACCATATTTTAGGTAGTATTTTGCCCTTTCGATTACCTTTTCCATTGGTAAATGAGTTGCATCAACGATTTCAGCCATTACAATTGGTGGTCTGTTTATGCCAATTGGGAATTTGTGTTTGAAACCAATATAATACTCTGTTTGAGATTTATCAATTGGGTCATTGAATCCTTTATGTAAAACTTCTTTTGTCATAGCAATTTTCTGTTTCTTAAGTAACTTATCTGCAGCAATTTTGGGAGATAATGTATAAGGATCAACATCCTGAATAGCACTTCTGATATCACTAGCATATCTTGGTCCTTTAACAACATGAACACTAAAATAATCTTTCAATGATGATAAATCATCTTGTACTAAACCAGGAACCATAACTATATCATATTGCTGTGCTGTTTTTTTGTCTAGATTTTCTAAAATTAATTTTTTATTTATGAATGCTGCAACATCAACAGGCAATATTTTAACTTCTACGTTGTAAGGAATATACTTGCGAACTATTTGCTCAGCAGCTCTACCTGTTATTACAAGGATTTTTGGTGCTTTATCAAATTGGTTGCCTTTCTTCAATATCATTACCTCTTGTTGAATTACATCTGATTCAATTTTAGTTATTACTGAGAGTAAAAGCATTCAAAGATGGCAATTAGTTCATTTTCTTTATTGTTTTACAGATATATTCGTAGGCTTCATTTGGTGTTTCAAATACTTTGAATCCTTCTTGTTCAGATAGTTGTTTAGCAGCTTTTTCTTCTCGATCTCTTACATTAACTGTTATTTCTTCTAGAAATGTAATAACTCCATGCCTACAATATTTTACGCAATCCAAACATCCAATACATTTCAAACGATTGATTCGTATCTTCCCTCTTTTTCTTCTTATTGCACCTAGTTTGCAAGCCCAAAGAGCAGAGCATTCAGTGCATTTTTTGCAAGTCTCACTATGAAGCATTATTGGTAAATAACTTTTTGCTTCTCCAATCTTCAAATCAGTTGGAATGACTATCACTTGTGTATCTGAGCTTTTATTTCCCATGATAGCTAAATTAGCAAGTAAGTTATCAGCTATGCCATTAGCAATCTTAGCTACAGTATTTCCGGTTGCAGGACCTATGACTACAAAATCATAGTAATTATTTGATGCTCTTGCAGCAGTTGGAAAGCTTGATCCCTCATCAATCTCAAAAATTACATCATTAAATGCGTCATCATAATCAAATTCGTCTTTTTTCGCAGTTTTTTGTCCATTACTGATAGAGTACTCAATAATTTTTCGAGATTCATTTATTCCTAACCATTGAAATTTCTTAACAAAATCCTTTTCAAAAATTTCATGATTGAAATTGGGAATTTCTCGTACTTTCTCTACAAAAGGAATTTCCAAAGGTACTGGTGATTTAAATACACCATAAAATTGTGATACTTCTCTACCTGCTTCACTA
>JAUVZH010000031.1 GCA_030602675.1 Candidatus Heimdallarchaeota archaeon
TGTTTTTTATGGTGAATTAGAAACAGCTCCAATGATTAAAGAATGTCCTGTAAATTTGGAATGTAAAGTGATCAAGGAATTCTTAGTTGAACATAGACAAATTTTCATTGCTGAAGTCGTACAAGCACATGTAAGTAAAGAATATGTTACGGAAGAAAAAGGAAGTAAAAAAATAGCTGAAATGACTAAATTAGATCCAATTATTTATGCTTTGGACAATAAATATTACAAAATCGGAGAACCTATAGGTGAAGGATACAAAGAAAGTAAAAAGTTAAAAAAATAAGAAAAATTACGGTGAAATTTCCTAAATAATTATTTTACATTTAAGCTGTATTTTTTACTTATTTAATAAAAATTTTCTTTGGAAGAACAGCTCTTACACCAGGAGTAACGTCTACGAATTGGCTTACCCGTATATCAACCGTGCAACTACAAAGAGCATACGCTTCTTCTCGAGTAAGATCTTTCTCTTCTACAAGCCAATGAATCATATCCCGTAAAGCAATTTTTGCTGCTTCGTCAGTTGTTTCTGCCCATGCAGTTGTCATAAAGTATTCTTCATTTTCATATTGTGGTCGTTTAATTTTCTTCTTTTTGTTGACAACAAGTTTGATTGTTACTTCAGCATCGATTTCAACTGCTGTTCCACAAACTTCCCCGTCTCCTTGAACAGCATGAACATCACCAACACCGAAGAGAGCACCTTCAACAAAAACGGGTAAATATACAGTTGTGCCAGCTCTGCAAGCCTTAGAATCCATGTTACCACCATATTCTTTTGGAATTAATGTGCCATGAGATCCCTCAGGAGGAGCAACAATTATTGTACCAGGGAAAGGATCAATTGGTATCCTTATCTTATCACTAAATTCCGCAAAACCATCTTTTATTGGTATAATTCTTGTCCATGGTTCGGGATATTCTGAGGCAAGAAAACCAAAATTAGGAATAATACAACAAGAACCTTGTTCTGCTAAATCAATCTTCAAAATATGAATTTCTAGCGTATCTCCAGGTTCAGCACCCCTAATATAAACCGGACCAGTTGCAGGATTAATTTTCTCCATATCGAAATTTATTGGCAAATCTTCTGGTTTTTTAATAACTTGATTGAAAGCATCTCTACACTCAAAAACTACTGTATCACTGGAATCTATTGTGAGTACCGGTTTGTTATTCTTATCTGCTTTGAAAACTACATCCTTCATACTTACTCTATGTATCTTACCATCAGTCATTTTACTATCACCCAGTTTGTAACGATTAGTAATTAGATTTTATTTATTTTACTAGAGATTTTCATGGCAGCTTTTATACCATCACCAGCTGAAATTGATAATTGTCTAAAATTGGCATTAACTAAGTCACCAATTAAAAATAGGAATTCTCTTTCTATTGGTACTTGAAAGAGTTTGGAATTTATGATTGAATTAGGTTTCCTACCAATTGCTACTAACACTAAATCAGCCATGTATGATGTTTCATCTGCAAATTCCAAAAGAGCTTTACGGGAGGATTGTTGCATATCAGGAATTCCTAGTTGCCTAACATTCTTGTTTGGTCTTATAACAATATACTTGCTATCTTTTGCTCGTTGATAAAGTAATGGCAAACAATTCGATTTTTTTCCTCGATGAAAGATGTTCACATGATTATTTTTTCTCGAAAGATTTAATGCATAGTCAAAAGCAGCATCACCCCCACCAATAATTGCAATATGAGCTCTAGATAAACTCCTTGAAGGGATATTTTTAGGTTCATAAAATAAAATTTCTTTTTCTATAAGCTTATTTTCACCAACAATAGCTAATTTCTTTGGTTCCGTTCCAGTAGCAATAATGAGGTATTTGCTAAGAAATTCATTTTCATATGAAGCAATCTGAAATATTTCTTCCTTTTTATCCCACTTAACAGTTACAATTTCCTCTTTCTGAACTTCAATCTTTAGAAATTTAAGATGGTTTCCTAATAATCTTGCGAATTCTGTGCCCTTCACTCCAAAGGGTATCCCTAAGTAGTTTTCAACAAAATTGGCATTCCAAACTAATCCACCAATTTCATCCTTTTCAAATACAATAGGTTCAATATTCGAACGTTTAAGCTGGATTGCTGCTGCACAACCTGCAGGTCCAGCACCAACAATAGCTACATCATGGATCTTCTTACTCATTATCTATTATCTCCAATATTTCTTTGCTAGTTGTTGGTACACCAAATCCATGAGCTGCAGCTTTTAATGAATTTAAATGTAATTCCTCTGTGTATGTAGCTAAACAATCAATAGGTAGAAAAACATCTTTACCATAACAAAAAGCACTTCTTGCTGTTGTTTCACAACACAAATGAGTTGTAACACCTGTAATAACTAATTGAGTATAACCTAGTTTAGCTAATAAAAGGAGAAAAACTGTTCCATTAAAAACATCATATGTTGTTTTCGAAATTATAGTAGCTTCATTAGTATCAAAACTTCCATTTATCTTAGCCAATGGATCATCGATATACAAAGATCCATTCCACCATTTATGCATTATATTATCATCTGACCCTTTAGTTAAACCATATTTAGTAAAAAAAACAGCTTTATTTCTAGTAAGAAAAGCATCTTGTAATTTCTTAATAGGCTCTATGATTGTTTCAGAAGCAGGAAGATAAGCATGAGAAGATGGATCGAGAAAATAATCTTGCATATCAATAATGAGTAAGGCTACATTATCTTTCTCAAATTTAATATTCTTTTTTGAGGAATAATAGTTAGAGAGAATTTTCTTCCATTCTAAAATTTTCTTATCTTTATTGTTCTTATTGAAATAATTCTCTTTTTTCATGAATCTTTACCAGCTTTAAGATTCTTGATACCTTTGAAATTCTTCAATAGTATATGTTCCATTCTCGAATTTTAAAGCATGTTGTCCACAATTACTTCCTATGTGATTTTCTTCAAGCTCGCCTATGCTTAAAAGTACTTCAAATCCATGATCTTGTATATCTTTTATTTTTTGCTTAGCAAATTCACCTGTTTCAGGTGAAATCATAGATTGTAAGCTGTGAGCTTTTGCTTTTTCTGTAGGATTAATTGGAGTAATTTTAATAAAGAATTTATTAGGATCATAAAGTTCTGCTAATCTTTCAGGTACCAAAGGATTTCTTTTTTCAGCAGCAAAATTCAAGGTTATTTTTCTATCTCCTTTGTTCCAAAAACTGTCACCATATGTTGCTATTTCTTCTAACGTCCATATATTATATGGTATGATTTTTTTCCTAACTTGCTCATCTGTTGAATGAATTGAGAATTGTAATTGAAAGTGTCCATTGGAATAATGACTATTTTTTATCTCTATCATTTTTTCCATAAAATTTGTTGCTTTTTCAGGAGCGATTGTTGACATGCAAGGCATTAATCCAGGAGCATTGTAGAGGTTTGGTAATTTTTCCATAACATTGAGAACATCAGGATTTAATGCAGGCTCGCCCATACGAGCGAAGTGTACTTTAAATTTAGCTGCAGGAATAATTCTGTCAGGATAACGTTTTGAAACCATATGATCAATTTGCTCGAGAAGAAGATCCTCTGTTATTTTCCCGTGATAATAACTTCCTGCATCACACATTGAACATCGTACGGGACATCCGAACATAGTAGAAATGATTAGAACCCATTTCTTCTCTCGAGGAACGGGTGGTTGGAGCGATTCAACAAATTCAAAATAATGTTCGTTTTTTCGAGCAATATATAGAACGGCTAAATCCTCACGACCAAATTTTGCTACAATTTCCAATGATTTCACCAATGCTAAATAATTAGAGTTTTATTCAATCCGAAAGCAAATTTGGATCAGAGAGGGCTCATTACTCTCAAGTTCCTTCATTCACTTCTTTTATTAAAATGTTCGCTTTAACTCAAACTTAAGATTCTAAACCAAACAATTTCATTGGTTTTTACAGTTAAATCTGAAAAAGTCTTTTAAATGAACAAAATAGAATATAAAAAAATAGTTTGAAAAAACTATTTTACAGGAGATAGATTATGTCAAAAATTAAGATTATCACAGATTCTACAAGTGATATTCCGCCTGATGTTGCAAAAAAACACAATATTGATGTTATTCCGTTGAATATTTTCTTCGGTGAAGAGAAATATAAAGATGGTAAAACTATAAATGCAAATGAAGTTTATAGTAGACTCGAAGAAGGGAAAGGTCCTTGGCCAACTACCTCACAACCATCAGCTCGAGAAATGCTCGAATATTACAATAAAGCTTTTGATGATGGATACGAAACTATTTTCTCAATCCATGTAACTGCGAATATGTCCGGTACTGTGAATTCTGTTAATTTAGCAAAACAAATGCTAAAGGACAAAGACCTTGTTCTAGTTGATAGCAATTCAGTGACACATGGATTAGGCATAGTCGTAACTGAAATAGCTAAGATGGTTGAAGCAGGTAAAACGAAAGAGCAAATAGAAAATGTTTTGAATGATAGTTTCAAACCTAATGCCCGTGTTTTTGGTGTTGTTGATACTTTAGAGTATTTACATAGAGGTGGTAGGATTGGCAGAGCAGCTAAAGTGTTAGGAACACTACTGAAAATGAAACCTATTTTGAATGTTAAGGATGGGGTTATTGAAAGTGTGGGAAAAGTCAAAGGATTCGATGAAGCGTTTACTAAATTTGTAGATATGATTCCTAAGGTATTCGATAACCTATTAGTAGAAACAGTATGGATAGGATACGCTGCTGATGATACTAATGCTGCAAAACTCTATGATGCAATAAAAGACTTGCCAAATACACCAAAAGAACTTAAGCTTTATGAAATCGGTCCAACAATTGGAGTTCATATAGGACCAAAATCAATGATTCTATCATGGATTGGCGACTGGGACACAGATTGGTATTTTGGAAAGTAATTGATAATTATAATCAATTCTTTCTATTTTCTTATTTCTATTTTTTTTAATTCCAGAATTAGAATAACTAAGTTATTTGATTATTCTTCAAGTATAATGCTCTTACATACTGGACAAGTTTTATTGTTCTTAGTCCATTCCTCAAGATATTTCTTTATGAAGTAAGAACTACAAAATGGACATTGCAAGAGATTGTCATCATCCTCTATTGGAAGCTTTGATATCATACAAACTTCCCCTGCAACTGGATAATCAACAATGGATGCAATTAACTTCCCTTTTTTCTTTGGTTTTTCATCATCTAGTTGCCTTCTTATAGAATAATTAACAGATCGTTGTTGTCTAGTTGGTTTCTCTGTTTTAGGTCTCTTTTTCTTTTTTCTTTGATTTCTTTCATTAATAACAAACAAAACTATACCTATTGTTAACATAACTAATCCAATAACCAACATTAAAATTGCATAATCAGAATTTTCAGCAAAACCAAATTTGTATAATCCAAACCCTGCAAGGACTATACCACCAATAAGAGTTATCCAAGTTATTAACTCAAAATATTTACTAAAACGCATAATTGAATTTGGATTTTCATGCTTTTAAGTATTCTCAATTTCATCAAATGAACTCATTAGGACAGCTTTACATACCGGACAGATTTCATCCTCTAACAGCCATCTCTTTAGATAATCTTCAATGAAAAATGATTTACAAAAAAGACATTGTATTGCTTCTTCTTCTTTCTCTAATGACCTCAATGATATTCTGCACTTTTCTTCCTTTGGTGGATTGCTTATCCTTTCAACATAGTAGTATACGTTTTCATAAGTGTTATTTCTTTTATCCTCAGTATTTTGTTCTTCCTTATCAATATCCAAAATCGAAATTAACTCAAAATCAATATTAGGTATTTCAGGCTTTCTAATATGAAATAAAGTATAATATAGTATTGTAACTACCAATACTAGACCTGCTAAAACAAAGAAAGTTAGAACACCTTCCCATGTTTCTGTTAAAAAACCTATCAAAAAAGCTATTGCTATAATACAAAATGTAATTAAGAATCCATATTTCCATGATTTCTTCATTGAAGACTCACTAGACATTAGACTTCAACCCTTTCTTTTAATGATTATCTAGAAATTGACTTCTCTCCAATGAAATTACATAAAAAACTTCATTATTAACTATTATGTAATTTATGTAAAATATCTGAAAAGTTCTGCAGATAAAAAAATTGAGGGTTTCAAATGATTAAGAAGAAGGTCTATAATATTGAGGAAATTGATTGGTTACCCATAAGAAAGGATATTTCATCAAATGTTTTTGGTAAATCTTTACTTCCAAAAGAATTGACTGATGTTACTATTTCATATACCAAAGTAGAACCTAATGGTGAATTTAGAAAACACGTTGATTCTTATCATCATGTATTGTATTTCATAAAAGGACAAGGTGTGGGCTATTTAGATAATGAAGAATATATTATTGAGTCTAATCTAGTAATCGAAATTCCTGCTGGTATATCTCATAGCTATAAAAATAATGGAAAGGAAGAACTTATTCTAATAACAATAAATATACCAAAGAAGAAATGAGAAAAAGAAAAACATAATGATGAAGTATTGATTAAACATCAAATTCCATCATCATATCTAAGGTACTATCTGATAAAACGTATGTTGGTTGATTCATATCAGAAGAACTTTTTCTAACAAAGCGAACTGGTGTCTCAATCTCATCAAGTAATCCCTTCTTAACAAAGTCGCTTAAATCGATTGGTATGTGTATTTCATTGAGATATTTCCAAATTAGATCATAAGGAGCTTCTTGATATTTTTCAACTAAACGTATGATTGGTTGTACTATTTTTTCCAGTCTTTCATCCAGGTATGAATCTATTTTCTGAATTAGATCGATCAGTGTCTTTTTGTCTTTTGATGGATTGCGTACTGTTTCAATGTAAATCTCATTGAAGAACTCTGGATTTACTTCAAGAGCTTGTATAATTGATTCTCTTATGGGTATCTGCTTATCAAGTATAACTTCAATGTTTGCTAGTCGTCTCATTGATGAAAGGATAAAGCTGAAGCTAAAAGTTGGGTCATCGTTGACGTTAAGAGCTCTCAAAGCTTTGTTTAACAAATCTCTACAATAAACATAGTTTGCTAATAGAATGTTTTCCAAATCTCTGGAACCCATTTTCTGAATGTCTTCATATATATCATATATTGTTTCATCTTTTGTATAAACTACTTTACTCTTTGATAGCAGTGATTGTGGTATACTTCCATCAGTTACACTTTGAACGAACTTTCTAAAATCATCTCGAGTATGAAGTGATGCATTAATAGAGACATCTTTTTCCACCAAGACATGATTTCTTCTATAAACATCATCACTTGTAATCAATATAGCACCAATATCTGATTTCTCCCAAACCTTATCGTAAGATAAACTACCATAGACCATAAGTGACAGCATGTACTCATCCTGTTTCACCTTCTGCAATAAGGAATCAAAAGCAGCTTGATAGTCTTTCACAACAAGTGATCTATCAACATTTGAAGGACCAATTTGTGAAGGTACAACATCTTTCGAATCAAAAGAATCCCTACTAAAGTGATACTGGGGCATATGATATTCAATGCGTCCTTTCTTTGTTAGTTTAACGGGAGCATAGGTTCTTCGTATGATTCTTCTTCTTTGTAAGTAATCTAAATCCATAAAATACAAGCCTTTATCTCGAGCATAGACATCTAGTTCCTTTTCAGTTGCTGTGCCATCATTTTCAGATATGAAGTTTAATAACAGCTCAAAGTTCTCTAATGCATGCTCATCGAGAAACTTGTAAACTTCTCTTATAGTATATTCTATGATCTCTTTTGACGCTGTACTATTTAGCAAGTTCTCGTAAAGGGGAGTATAAAAATCTGGATAGAGTTTCTTAGCTTGAAGAATAACCTCTCGTGGTGGAAAAATACCGTTCATATAACACATGAGATAACCCAATTCACTAAGAGCATGAACTAGAAACCACATAGCGTATTCAGGTTTATCTTTTATAAAGAGGAATTTTTCAGCTTTATTGAGGTCATAATGTGTTGCTCCATGATATAGAACTCTATTTATTGCTTGGTCTTGCCCACTTATTGATTCGCTTATATTCTTATACAAGTCATCAATACTGTTATCTCTACTAAACAATAGTCTACTTCGAGAGAGGCTTTGATGATAAGCAACTCTTCTTCTTCCGAAAATGTTCCTTCTGAAGGCATTGACATTATAAATTCCTATGTCAAATGGGATGCCATTCTCAACGACTCTTTTGTATCCAGTGCTACCTTCCTTTGTTACAACCATGATATTGATGTTCGATCGTTCGTGTACTCTATTGTGTGCAAGACTGCCAAAAAGGATGATTCCTAGAACTTGTGTGTCTTGTTTTGCTCTTTCTACAAACAGTTCTAGGGCAGCATTATATTTTTCTCGAACTTTTGTATCTTCCAATTAGATTATCTCCTCCAATTCTTCTTCAACTCTATCAAGCCATTCATCAGCTAACACATTGAATAGTAACACTTGTTCGTATTGCAAACCATGTCCTGCTTTATCTAGTACAACGAAAGTTCCTCGAGGGTAATTATCATAGAAATCCCAGGCGCTTTTGTACCCAACACAATGATCTTGTCTTCCAGTTAAGATCAATGTTGGTTTCTCAAATGGTTTCTTCAAGTCATCTATGTTGTATGTAAGAGGATATTTTCCTCCTTCTGTTAATTTCTCAATAAACTTCTGATCTCTTTGCATGTATCCAGTAAGAGTTTCTTCCTTAATACGTTCCCAAGTATACCTGTTCTGAATAACTGCAAATGATTGCATGAATTCAAGGTGTTCTTTCTTGAGTGTCTTAACGAAGTCTTTATCCACTCTCATGACATTCCTTGTAGGTAAATCATCTGGAGTAGTTCCGGGTATAATAGCTGGACAGAAGATAAACATCCCATCAACCTTCTCAGGACGATTATGAATTACTGCTCTAGCCATCCCTCCTCCATATGACTCACCAACTAAGAGAAAGTTCTCATTACCAACTACTTCATCTATGAATTCTAAGACCACTTTAACCATGTCATCTGAACCTTTAATCCAATCAGTAGATTCAGATTTACCCATACCTGGAAGATCAAAGTAGATTCTCTTCCAACCATGTCTCTTCCTGAAGATTGGTTCCATACATCCTTTCATCATCTGATGATCGAGTGGGAAACCATGCAACATTAGTATTGGTTTACCTTCACCAACTACTTCATAGTATATCTCACAATCATTAACTGTACAAAACATTGTTTTTCCTCCAGTTCATCCTAAAGTACTTTTTGCAAGAATTCTCCTGTATAGGAATTCTTACACTTAACGATGTCTTGAACAGTTCCTTCTGCTATGACATACCCACCTTCGGCTCCACCTTCGGGTCCCAGGTCAATAACCCAATCTGCTGACTTGATGACATCTAAATGATGCTCTATTACAATCACTGTGTTGCCAGCATCAACGAGTTTGTTTATAGTCTTCAGTAGTTTTTGGATATCTTCCATGTGTAAACCGACTGTTGGCTCATCCATGATGTATAAATTGTCTTTGAGTCTTTTCAACTTGCCAAGTTCCTTTGCAAGCTTTACTCTCTGACTTTCACCACCTGATAGTGTTGGAGCAGGTTGACCTACTTTTAGATATCCTAAGCCAAGCTCCATCATTGTTTTAGTTTTATGATAGATTAATCTGATATCTTTGAAGAATTCACTCGTTTCTTCAATAGTCAAATCAAGAATGTCACCAATACTTTTGCCTCTATACTTGATCTCAAGTACTTCTTCATTGAAACGTTTTCCTTTGCACACGGGACAAATTGTTTGTATATTTGGCATATATTGTAGCTCGATTCGAACCAAACCTTCACCATTACATTCAGAACAACGACCTTCTGTAGCATTATAGCTGAATCGACCCAACTTGTATCCTCGTTCAACAGATTCTGGTAGATTAGTATAGAGTCTTCGTATCTTATCAAAAAAGCCTACATATGTAGCCGGTGTTGATCTCGAATTTCTGCCTATTGGTGACTGATCAATAATTCTAACATCAACAATGTTATCCATTCCTTCAATCCTATCTAGCTTTCCAGGTTTGACTCTTGGATTTCGCATATCATGAATCAGTTTGTTTCCTAGAACATCTTCAATAAGAGTACTTTTTCCACTTCCTGAAACTCCTGTGATACAAATGAAGATTCCAAGTGGAAATTCTACATCAATGTTCTTCAGATTGTTCTCTTGAGCACCAATCACTTTCAATGTTTTACCATTTGTTTCTCTTGCGACTCCAAAGTAAGGTATTTTCTTTTTACCAGTAATATAGTGTCCAGTAAGGAAGTCAGGATTGTTTAGTACTTCGTTGTAGTTACCTTCTGCTATAATTTTTCCACCATGTATACCTGGTCCAGGACCTAGCTCAATGATGTGATCTGCATGTGAGATGGTTTCTAAATCATGCTCAATAACAATAACAGTATTGCCAGTATCTCTAAGCCGTTTGAGTATGTTGATTATTTTACTACTATCACGTATGTGTAAACCAATCGAAGGTTCATCAAGAATGTATAGCATTCCCATTAATTCAGAACCTAGCTGTGTTGATAGTTTGATTCTCTGTGATTCTCCACCTGAAAGTGTTGAAGCACGTCTATTAAGTCTCAAATAGTAAAGACCTATGTCAATTAGTAATTGTATCCGTTTCTTAAGCTCAAAAATAACCTGATTTCCTGCTTTTTCTTTTATTTTAGGTACTTTAACACCATCAACGTAATCTGCTAAATGGTTAATGAAATATTCACCAATCTCGATAATATTTTTGCCTTCAACAGTTATAAGTACTCTTTGTTTGATTAATTTCATACCATTACAATCTGGACATGTGTGTTCAGCCATATACTTGCGATACCACTCATATCGCTCACCTTTCTTTCTGTCATTGCGATAGAAACGATCGAGATAGTTGATTAAACCAAGGTATTTAACTTCTTTTCCAACATGACGATGTCGATATTTGTTTGGCCAGTCAGGAGGTTCTAAAAGAATAAATTTCTCTTTAATTCCGTAAAGTAATTGTTGTTGAATATCTTCAGGAATGTCTTGCCATGGTGTGTTTTCTACATCAAACTTGAGATGTTGAGCAATGCTATACAACCAATATTTCGGATACCAAGTTGTTGCTCCTTTCTTCATACTCTTTTTAGGATTAACTATAACTAAGTATGGTTCTGCTTTCAGTAGTGTACCAACACCTAAACAATTAACGCAGGCATGTTCTGGTATGTTAGGAGAGAATCCTCCAGGTAGTAATGTGTGCATGATTATATGATGTTTTTTACAACCAAAGTTCTTGTAAAACTTCTTCTCAACATCATCAGAGCTGCTCTCGTCTGAGAATTCAAAGCGGATAAAATTCATTCCAACCATTCTAGCATTCTCTATAGATATGGTTAGCTGTTTGTAGAGTTCTCTTTTAATAACAAATCTATCCACTAAGACCTCTATTCGATAGTTTTTATCTTCATCTAACTCAATCTCATCATTAAGACTGTGTTGTTTTCCATCAATCCTAATACGTTTATACCCTTTCTGTCGGATGTCATCAAACAAATAAGGATAGTCTTCTCCATAGAACTTATTCACTGGAGCAATGATTTCTATACTTGTTCCTTCAGGTAATGTCATCAGATGATCAACTATCTGATTAGCATTACGAGTTACAATAGATTCATTGCAATAAGGACAATGTGCTTGTCCTAGTACTGAGAATAAGATTCTCATGTATGTGGCTATATCAGTCATAGTTCCCACTGATGATCGTGGGTTCTGTGTTCCAGTTCTTTGCTGAATAGCAACAACTGGTGATAAGCCTAAGATCGAATCTACATCTGCTCGTTCTAACATTGGTAACATAGTTCTAGAAGTTGCTGACATTGATTCGAAAAACCTTCGCTGTGCTTCTCCGAAAATGACATCAAAAGCCAACGAAGTCTTCCCTGATCCTGATACTCCGGTTATAATCGTGAGTTTATCACGAGGAATTTCCACATCTATATTCTTTAGATTATTTGTTCTTGCGCCTTTCACTGAAATAGTGTCTCTCATACTATGCCTCCTATCATCATTTTAATCCAAAGTTTGTAGTCCGACAAGTTACAGGAACTTGTTTGTCAAACTTCTGGATCTGATGTTTGAGTGAGGTTTCTCACGTATCTGAGATACTATTCCGTTATTTGCTTCCTCTACATATATATTTTCAATACTCTTGTAAAACCATTTTATTCAAAAAAAACTAGATGATTAACATATCTTTAATAGTAAAAAGTAGATATTATACATGACCGGTTACTGAATATACCGGAGTAAAATTATAGGATTGGGGAATATGAGAATTAAAGTTGGAAAAGTACTTTTCATTTTGATGATTATGCTTCTATCAATTGGAGCTAGTAATTCAATAAAAACACAATCGCTCATTATAATTGATGTCGTGATTGTTACAGGTGAAACTGTTATTGGACCTGTAGATCATGTTGATTTTTCAAATTTCACATTAAATATGAATAATCCTAATGTTCCCAGTTCTAAATCAGATGATATAATCTATTTTAGTTACAATGGTTGCTCAACACATAATTACAATTATGAGAACTATGTTTTGGATCTTGGTTTATTTGGTAATGTAACAGAATTTGATGTAACAGTTAGATTTCAATTCAACATGACTTATCTAACTGATATAATTTATTTTGCTATGGTTGCAGGAAGTTACTACAGTTATGATTTAAGTTACTATTATGGACTGCCTTCACTTTTTGGAGGTACAAGCTATCTAGCAGAAATTGGTATAAAGGATCCACAACCTGGAGAAAGTGCAAGCTATTATACATCTGCATATCCATATGGAATAGCAGATCCAGAATATGCTGGACATAGCTCTGCAGGCTTAAATGATGTTCTTGAAGTTCAATTGATTAGGAACTTCTCAGGATTATATGCAGAATGCAGAGAACCATATACAAACAATATTCATACAGGTCATTATTGGGCTGATGGAATTGATATTCCAGTAAATTACATTTTAATGGATTTTTATTCAGGATATAGTTCCAATGTAAATGTAACAGCTTTCGATTTTGAGGGTTCATTTTATTTTAGCAATGAATCGGTTATTCCAGATACAAACTCTCCAGTTGTTGAAATTACTTCTCCTGTAAATGGGACAAACATTTATGGTAATAATACCGTTGATATCAAATGGGATGTTTCTGATATTGATTCAAATCTAAGAGACGTTCAAATCGCTTTGGATTATGGACCTTGGATTAATATAAGTAATCCACTTGAGAATAAGGAATATACTTTCTTAAATATATCAGAAGGTTATCACTTAGTTACAGTACGAGCATATGATTACGATAATAATAAAGGAGAAGACCACGTTGCATTTGGTGTGTTTGAAGAATCACCAACATCTGCACCACCAACTATATTGTTTCCAGGATTCACTTATTTAACAACCATTTTATCAGCTGGACTGATAACTACAGTTTTACTGATTATCAAACGTCGCAAGAAAAGATAAGACAAAATTAAACTTGAAATATACTTTTAGTATATTTCTTTTCTATTTTTCTTCTTCTTCAATAATGAAAACTTGATCAGCAAGTTCACTT
>JAUVZH010000399.1 GCA_030602675.1 Candidatus Heimdallarchaeota archaeon
GATTGGCGAATGGTTTGGTGAGGTAAATACCTCTAAAAGCTACATGTATTTGGATGAACAGCGAGTGTACATGGGCTGGACAGAACTTGAGGTTTTTGATATCTCGAATGTTACCAAACCAGAACATTTGGGCTTTCTTAACTTCACTGACTCCCATTGGGTGAATGTTTTTTACAATAACCACATCATTTCTCTTTATTATGGGAATTTAACTATTTACAATACAACTAATGTAGCAGATGTTTCAATACTAGGGAGATATCAGACTGAGGATCCAATTAGTTATGGGGATATTGCTGATTTTCTTTTTGACAGAAATAAAATTACTGATAATCGTCTTTATTGTGTTTTAGGTGGATCAGACTTTGAAGATAAGGTTTTAATTATTCTCAACTGGTCTGATCCAACAAATATCACCGTACTTGCCATGCTGGGAACAACGAGCTATATCAGTAAAAATATGAGTGCTCTTGGTTATCTCGAGTTACTTCTATTTAATATGGTAATAATAATTACTATCACAGTAACAAAAGGTAAGAGGAAAAAAGGAAAGGAGCGTTATGAGTAAAAGAATTTTCATTAAAACATCTTTCTTAATACTTTGTGTTTTTTGTTTCACACCTACCATTTATTTATCAATTGATTTAGAAAATAGGTCAATATCGTTTATACCATACCTATCCTCCCCACAACCAGATGAATACAAGTATCTAAAAAAGAAAGAGATTCGGGGTATTGTAGAGGGTGATGCTTTAATATTTGATACTAAAGTTTTCTTTGCAGAACAAGATTTAGAAAACTGTTCAGCAATTGTAGATGTAGTTTGTGATAATAAAACGAATCTTGAAATTACAATAGGTTATAAATCGTCTGCTTTTGAATTATTGGAAATACCAAAAAATGATTCAGTCGAATTACCAGACAATCAATATAAGGAAGTAGTTTTGTGGTCAACAGAAAATCTTTTTCCAGCATCAAGTGTGCAGTTAACCAATGATACGTATGTTCAAAATACCACCAAATTAAGGAGTATACATAATAGTTGGAATATAACTGCTATAGGTTTTTCAAAAGAGGATTATGTAAATGCTGAAGAACGCATTTGGTTTCTAAGAGTTAGCTCAAAAGAAAGCACAAATGGAAGTTTAAATTTAACGGATACAAATGATACAAGAATTAATTATTTAAAATCTTTTCAATTGCATTATGATGATCTTGTTTTTGAATCACTTTTTCATCCTTTCTTTGACAGTAGCTGTGAAATAGTCATTCCTATACGAGGTGTGCATCATGAAATTAAGAGAAATTCAGGTGAAGAACAAACAGTTTCCAAAGCAACAACAAAGGAGTATTATGAAACGCCAGGTTATGATTTTCCTGGAAGTAATAGGTGGGCAGTTGTGTTTGCTACATCTATGTATGATAAAAGTTCACTTGATGATTTTCCAGATCAGGCTCTTGCTGCCTCTGCATTAATTTTAGGGATTTCAAATAAGTATATAAGAAGTATAAGCAATCCAATTGAGTGGCAGTACTATGGTCTAGTTGATTATGGTTGGCATGTTATATATTGCATTGATGATAGTGGTTTAGAGAAAATACCTTTATCTACTGTCATAGAAACTAAGAAAGAATATTTTATGGATATGATGGAAGAGGTTAATACAAACGTAGGCGCATGTGATGAGCTGTTTGTTTATGTTTTTGGTCATGGACGAGATGGTAGTGAGCACAAAACATATACTACAATAGCTAGACCAATATTTCCAAATCGTTTTATAA
Organism: Candidatus Heimdallarchaeota archaeon; assembly: GCA_030602675.1. Taxonomy (GTDB): domain Archaea; phylum Asgardarchaeota; class Heimdallarchaeia; order JABLTI01; family JABLTI01; genus JABLTI01. The sequence continues at coordinate 1,783 of JAUVZH010000399.1, forward strand.
AACTCGATGATTATAAAACAACAGTTTCAGACATCACTGATGATGGCACCTATGTATTCCTCTGGATAAAAGCTTGTTATGGTTTTGATGATTGGGACCAATCAGAGCATAACAACCGACTGATGATCTGTCATTATCAAGATATAGGGGCGTATAGATTAGACGAATCCATAGCTTCTTATGATACATTTAGTTGGCCTATGCCAGCTGATGGATATTTTGATACCCGGTTATGTTCTATAAATTGGTGTGATTATCAAGAACTACTATATAGAAGCAATCTTGGTGATGATATTTCGGAAATGAAAGATGATATTAAAAAAGCATACGAAAATTGGTATTACCTTCATAATGGTGATAATGATTCTGAAATTTTCTTCTCAAATTATTGGGGTTCATATCAGTTTTCTCTCAGGAATTCTAGAATGGATATTAACCATTTTGAACATGCGTGGCTTGTTACTTCAAGTGATTATATTGACAGTACAAAAACTGCTGATGAAATAGAGTTTTCTTATACTGGTGGAGGTTCAGAGAATCAAATTGAAGAATACCAAATCACCTTTCCAGATTGTTCAGATGATTTCTATATTTTTATTAAAGTTGACTGGGAAGTAGGGGGTAAAACGGATATCTGGCATTCTCTACTTGAACTAGGAGAGTATATACATCATGAGAATGATTACACAAGAATTTATGCTCTTGGTACACGAGATTCCTGGGCTGGTAACTATGGTTACTTTAGATCCTATGCTAATAGTGCTTGGCATTACACCTACAATTATGGAGAAGTTAATTATACAAGAGAAAGTGTGGAACTAAAAATTATCCGATCTGGAGGTGATTTAACACTTCTTATCAAAGATAATGGAAGTTATCTCTACATAAGAGAAATAACAACATCTGCTTATTCAATTAATTGTATAAGATTTTACTACAAACACAGTGCTACTTATTATACTGGAATTTCTTCATGGCGAATATTTTACATAACTACTGATATTGAGTATTGATAATGATTTAGGGAAAAATCAATTTCACAGACCTTTCAATTTTGATTTACCACTTATTGATTAGGATATATTGCTATTTAAAAGCTAAGAAAGCAAATCATAAATCTATTTGAGTTGGTATGAAAAATTTTTTCTTAAGATAAGAATTTGCTTTCCAAATTATCAGAACTAAATAAGCACCCCGCTTTTTGTGGTGTTTAAAAACGGTATTTTGTACATTTTTGTCGAAGAAAGGAAACAGGTATTATGAATTAATGTACATTGGATGTAATTTGCTTGAACAATGCACAAAGTTTCAAACAATATCGATTAAACTTTAGTTTACAATCTATTGATTTTTTACAGCTATTTTATGGAATGGTAATTACAGTAGTAGTTCTTGCTGTATTGATTACATTACTTATTATTTGGAAGAAAACTGATTTTTCATTCATTGATTTTATAGTTAATATAAAAAAACCAAGCTCGTATAAAAATAATGATCTTAATGAAATAGAAAGTTCCTCTGTTGATGAAAAATCATT
>JAUVZH010000377.1 GCA_030602675.1 Candidatus Heimdallarchaeota archaeon
CCGAATTGGAACTTATGGTATGATTATTGGAGCTAAAAACTTCATTGTTGGAATTATTGATAAAAATGAAAATAAGTTGGAAGATTTTGGTTACAATTTCGAAAAGATAATTCTTAAATCAACTGAACTAGGACTTGATACTTGTTGGCTTGGTACAAAATTCACTGGAAGAAGTTTCGAGAAAAAAGCTAACATTCTTGGAAATGAATTTATTCCCGCAATTTCACCTATTGGTTATGCTTTAGATAATCCTGATGCTAGGGAATCTATTCTAAGTTGGGGGATTAGAGCGAGAAAAAGAAAGGTTTGGTCTAGATTATTCTTTTCTAATAATTTCGGTGCATCTCTTGAGAAATTAGATAATGATATTTATTCTAGAGCATTAGAAATGGTTCGAATCGCACCATCTGCTGGGAATGAGCAACCTTGGAGAATTGTGAGGGATTCAACTGATAATTATCACTTCTACATTCATTTAAGATTAAAGAGAAAGAAAGAGAGAATTCCAACTATGAAACGAATTGATTTGGGGATAGCAATGTGTCATTTTGACTTGACATTACAGGAAAGAGGAATTCATGGAAAATGGTTTATTGATGACCTCAAAATTAATACAGAAAAAGGCAATCTCTATTACATATCAAGTTGGTCTTGCAAATAAAATAAGATAGTATTTTAATCTGTTTACACAATGGTAGTATAACAAGGTTAGGAAAATGATTACTGATCATGAGAAAATATCCGAATTTGCTATTGATGCTTTGCATAAGTATCAGCTTGCTATGAAAGCAAGACGAAGTTTAAACCATAACTCAGTTTTTGAGCATTGTCAAAAAGCAATTAATAGTATAGCTATGGCATCTTATTTATTAGCAGAAGAAAAATTACCTACTGTTGAAATGGCAATTGATTGGGTAAAAGATCTTCCGGTTCCAAATGGCCTTTATCCTATGCTTATAGAATCAGTAGATCAATTAACTGAAAAATACTTTCCTTTACTTAATTTTGCAATGAGTTATCCTACATCAACAAAAAACATCTATCTTGTTAAGGATGCACTTGAAGAACTTTACAATAACATCGAGACAAATGATGAAGATGAATTGTTTTCAGATGCCTTACCTGCTTGGAGAAACAGTCTATAGTCTAAAGCTTGAATAAGATTATTCTTCTGATTCTTCACTTATCTCAGCTTTTGGCATGGAGAAATAGAATGTCGCACCTTTTTCTACTTCACCCTCTGCCCAAATTGATCCATTCATACGACGAATAACTCGCTGCACTGTTGCTAATCCAATACCTGTGCCTTCAAATTCCTCATTTTTATGAAGTCGCTGAAATACACCAAAGAGTCTATCGTAATATTTCATATCAAAACCAATGCCATTATCTCGAATGTAAATTGCTATTTTTTCTGGATCTTTTACAGGCATTGTTCCAATATTGATTTCAGCAATATCCTTCTTCTTTGTGAATTTAAGTGCATTAGCTATCAAATTAACTAAAACCAAACGCAATAGAGAGGGATCACCTATAACATCAGGTAAGAAATTGACAGAAACATCTATTTGTCTATTACCAAGTTCAACTTGAAAGTCATTGAGAACATCTTGAACAAGTTCTGTGAGATTAATTCTGATTTTAACCATCTCAACTCGACTCATTCTTGAAAAAGTAATTAATCCATCAATTAGCTTATTCATTTCCTCTACAGAATCGATGATTTTTTGTGTATAACTTAAGATCCGTTCATCATGTTCAGTAGCTGTTGTGACTCGTTTTTGCAATAATTGTGCAAAACCACCAATATGTCTAAGTGGTGTTCTCAAGTCATGAGAAACAGAATAAGAAAATGCTGTTAATTCTTTATTCGCTGCTGTTAGCTGTTCAGTTCGCTCTTCTACTCTTCGTTCTAAGTCATCATACAATTTTTGAATTTCATCTTGAGCACTTTTTCTTTCGCTAACATCATGTACAGATCCTTGAAAACCTATAGGTTTATTATTTTCATCTTTAAGTACTCGCCAAATGTCTTGAACCCAATTAATACGACCATCCTTGGTTATTATTCGATATTCATATTTGCCAATTTCATCTGGAGATGTAATTGATTCCTTGAATTTTTTATCTACTTCCTCTAAATCATAAGGATGGATTAGCTCTTTTCGGGTATTTTTCTTTAAAATTAATTCATCGGATGAATAGCTAGTTATTTTTTCAACAGCTCCATCTCAGAATATATAATTATTATTTAGATCACACCGATAGGCAATTCCTTGGAAATTCATAACAAATGTACGATACTTTTCATCACTTTCTCTTAATGCTTGTTCTGCCCTAATTCTTGCTATAGCACCACTTATTTGGGAAGAAATAATCTCAAGTGTATTTCGTGTATTTATTGGGATAGTGTCAGATGAAAGAGAACCAAGCATCATTATTGCAACAATTTTGTCTTCTGAATAGATTGGGATATTGGCTAATGCATGTATTCCTTCTTTTTTAATTATTTTGAAGTTTACATCTTCAGTCAAATCATTAAAATCACTATATACTGAACTTCCAGTTAAAATTGCTCTTGTAAAAGGCGATTCGGTTGAGTAGAATGATATTTGATCTATGAATTCACCACTTAGTTTTTCAGAAGAAACTGGATTAAGAAAGCCAGTATCTTTATCAACTAGATATATTACACCACATTCTAATACATCAATCGTACAGGTAGCTTCTAAAACAACATCTAAACCAACTTTTATGTTACTTATTGAACTTAAGGAAATACCTAGATTTTGTTTTATTTTCTGCATACTATCAGTACGCATTCTTTCTGAAACATCATATATCGCACCTTGGACAAAAATCGGCTTTCCTTTTTCATCACAAATATTTTGGCTTATTTCATGTATCCATCTAATTTGTCCATCTTTGCGAATAATTCTATATTCAAGCTCAATAACATGGTTGGGTAATGTTTGAAGTCGCTGTTCTAAACCAATAACAAATGCTTTATCATCAAGATGGATAATATCCTGCCATCTTGGATTCCATGTTTTAAGTTCTTCTTCAGTATATCCTGTTATTGCTTCTACTGCACCATTGAAGAAAATTGGTGTCCAATCTATTTTCGTTCTATAGGCTATCCCTTGAAAGTTTTGAGCAAATGACCGATATTTCTCTTCACTTTCCTTAAGAGCTTCTTCTGCTCTTTTTCGTTCTAAAGCTACTGTAAACATTTTAGCTATTGTTTCAAAAAACAACATATCTTCTTCTGGTATCTCTTTTGGTTTATGTGATACTAATTGAAGGACTCCTAGTAAGTTATCATTAGCATCTAAAATTGGCCAAGAAATAATAGCATAAATTCCTAGTTTGGTCATTTTGTCAGCAAAAGGAGCCATTAACGACCTGTCTTCATATTTAGGTGAAACTATAGCGCATTTCTTTCTAGCAGATAAAGCAAAGACGAAATTTGGGGCATCAATAGATTGTGGTTGAACGTCAGGATTTAGTGCTTTCTTCTCCAAATCAGT
>JAUVZH010000349.1 GCA_030602675.1 Candidatus Heimdallarchaeota archaeon
GGCGCTTTGCTTTTTGGAATTATTGCAGGAGGATTAACGACATTCTTCATTCTAAAAGCTAGAACAGATATAGAAAGAAAGGAGATAGTCGAAACCTTACTAGCACAACCTGAAAAAGAGATAATTAGAATAATCAAAGAAGAAAATGGTGTAACTACCCAAAGTAAGATTTGTTCATCTTCTAAATTTTCAAAAGCCAAAGTTTCATATTATTTAGCAGAATTAGAGAAAAAAGGAATCATAGCAAAAGAGCGATGGGGAAGAATGAATAGGATACGAATCATTGATGTTACAGTGGAAAAGATAGAATTAGATAAAGTAGCAGAAGAAGAATGATTTTTTTTTCAAAAAACTGAATAAAGCGAATTTGTGAAAATCATTATATTTATTGAAAGAAAAGAATTAGTTATGTTACGTATGTACTTTAATAAAGAAAAAACTCTAATCATAGTTCTATTAGTGATTGTTTCGAGTTCAACCTTGTATAATTTAAAGTACACAGAAAATCCCAATTTGCTTTTTAAAGAAGATTTATCAAAAAATGAAAACAAAACCTTCGATGAAATCACAAAATTAGGTTTGAATATTAATACTTTTATGGATGCTGATAAAGTTTGGGGACAACCAACACAAATAACTTTTGCAGAGATAGATATTGATCAATACTCTGTTATGCAAGGATTTGATGGAAACTTTCATTGTACATGGGTAAGAAGGCTCGATAGAATTGGTTATGCATTAAGTTTTTCCAGTACATCAAATAATGATACAATGAATTGGTCTACACCAATACAAATCTTACAAATGGATGCTAAAATAAGAACTCCAAAAATAATTATTGACAAGGCTAATACAGTACATATAGCTTTTATCACAAAGAGAGAAAAATTTGAAAGAGTAAATTATGTTTACAAAACAGCAATTGGATCAAATTGGAGCAATAATGAAATTTTGGATAAAAGCGAGCAAACAGAATTTTCAGATTTGAACTTTGTTTTAACCAATAATTTTGCTATTCATTTAGCTTGGATATCTAATGTTTTGGATAGAAATGAAAGTACGAGAGAAAGTGAAATTCATTTTAAAACACGTAATAACTTAACGAAAAGTTGGAGCAATGTTAAAAGGATTTATGGTTCGATTAATCCATTACAGATAAGCATTATTTCTCTTGTTAATCAGAGCATAGTTGTTACTATGACAAAGTGGGCTTCAGATTTTGTTGAAAATGAAATATACATTGCTCAATCTAATAATGAAGGAGAAAATTGGGGTTCATCTTCTTTGATAACTTCAACAGATACTTTAATCTCTGATATTCAAGTAATTCCTAGTCTTATTTCAGGAGGTGTGCATGTCATAGGCATATTAGATGATATCGCAAAGCAAATTCATCATCTGGAGTTATTTGCAAATTGGAGTATAAGGACTAATTTAACCCTAATCAATAATCCAATACACGATAGTGTTATAGCAGGATTAGCTGAAGATACTGTTACTGAAGATGTATACATTTTATATGAGGATACATATTTAGAAAATCCTAACATTCTTTATAGAAAAAGATCTGGAATGGATTTGAGTTGGGATTTAGAAATTGAAATAACAAATGATGATACATCTTATAATCCAATCTTTATTTATAATACCTATAACAATGAATCGAATTTTGGAGAATTATTTTACCTAAATGTAGAAGCATTACAAACACAAACTTTTTCGAATTCTTTTGCTTGGTCAGAACCAGTAACTGTAGTTAAAACTTTCAAAACTAATAGTCTAAATAGTTTTGCTGTGGAATCTGATGGTACAATACACTTCATTTGGGAGCATAGGGGTGGGATTGATACCGATATTTTCTATATGAAGAAAGATCCTGTTGGAGAATGGATATTTCAAGGGAGCATTATGAATATATGGAAAAAAACCGCTTCTAGCCCACAAATAGCAATAGATTCAAACAATAATTTACATTGCACTTTTATGGCAAGTATAAATGCAACAAGCTATACTAGCATCTTTTATGTAACTAAAAATTATAATCAGAACAACTGGAGTGATCCAGTGATAATCAAAAATCCTGAGGGAAATGTTCAAAGAAATAACTATAAGATGATAATTGATGAATTTGATATAATGCATGTTATCTGGACAGAAAATACAGTAACATTTCAAAACAATTTAGTGTACAGTTTTAAAACATTAATAGATGATATTTTCATATCAGAAACCATTCTTGAAAACATTGAATATACAGCAAGTTATGAACTTGATATGGTAATAGATTCCAATAGAGATTTACATATTATTTATAGAGAGTATTATAGACCAAGTGTAATTTCAGTGATAAAATATGTCACCAAACCATATGGTCAAAGTTGGTCATCATTTGAATCACTAGTTTCCACAGATGAGGAATTACTGCATAGACCACTTTTGACAGTTGATTCAGAAAATACGATAAGATTAGTTTATTTGAGAAAATACGCACTAAGCAATTTTCTAGTTTCAGATGCTGAATTATGGGTTAAACCGCAATCAGAAAGCTGGTCATATGATGGAGCAATCATTACAGCTGAAATGATTAACTATCATGATTTTCTAATTACAAACGATAATATACTAATTTACATGCACCATGTTACTGACACACCTATTGATTTATTTCCAGATGAGATATTTGATCAAGTACTTGTTATTTTTTCAGATGGAGGAAATAGGTGGAATAATAGAGAAGTATTATTCAAAAACCCATACTATGCCTATGAACCCTCAGGATTATTTCATGAAGAAACTGACAATATCTATATTGCAATTTATGATAAAATTTATGGTCAACCACAAATCAATTTCCAGTTTTTACAAAACGATACAGATAATGATCTATTAGGAGATATAGATGAATTAGTTTATAGAACAGATGTAAATGAACCTGACAGTGATCAAGATTTATTAGATGATGGTTATGAGGTTACAGTAGCTAGTTCTAATCCAGCTTTAAGCGACACAGATTGGGATAAGCTAGAAGATGGAATTGAAGTACTAAACTATAAATCAAGTCCATTAACATATGATAGTGATAAAGACCTTATATCAGATTTTGATGAGATAATGATTTGGAAGACAGATCCTAATTCAATTGATTCAGATTCTGATGGTATTTCTGATTTTGATGAATTATTTAATTTCAATACGAATCCCAACAGGGAAGATACTGAATATGATGGCATGCCTGATTTGTGGGAAATTCTCAATGGATTAGATCCAAATCTTGATGATGGATATGAGGATCTCGATTCAGACAATCTATTTAATGTTGAAGAGTATTGGTATGAAACTGACCCACATAATCCCGATTCTGATTTTGATGACTTATTAGATGGAGAAGAAGTTAAGATTTGGAAGACAGATCCAACAAAGTATGACACGGATGATGATACAATAGGAGATAGTGATGAAGTGTTAGTTTATCACACAAACCCTCTCAAGGAAGATACAGATGAAGATGGCTTTACTGATCGAGAGGAGATTAATAGTGGTACTGATCCCAACAATCGCAGAGATAATGTAAGAACTAGATTGATTAAAAGAATTCTTTTGTCAATATCCTTACCTATTCTCTCTTTAGTAGCTATGTTCTCTGTTCTTGAAGTTGGGTTTCAAATAAAATCTAGAAAATTAAAAGCAAACGAAAAGGATGAATTGAGAATAGAAGAAGAGAGATATAGATCAATTTTAGATGAAGAAGCAAGTGAATAA
>JAUVZH010000342.1 GCA_030602675.1 Candidatus Heimdallarchaeota archaeon
CTCTTCCTAAATCACTAAAATAGTTATCAATGAAGCTATAGCCGATTGTATTGGGATCATTATACGTTCCACCAGGATAAAATACCATAGCTAGAACTGTTAAAATTAAGAATAATACACAGCTAATCAGAGTTGCTAAGACAAACACTTTTTTAGTTTTAAGCCAGTTCAAATAATTACCTCAATAAATGCGAATAATAAAGTATGATAGTTTACGCTTATAGCAGATAATTTATGATTTATTTATAATTTCCTTATCACTTTTGTAAAAATAATTTGCATAGACTCAAGATGTTGTCTGTTTCTCCAGAGAGGTAAAGGTATGAAGAAGAGATTAGTACCAGATAATTTCAAAGGCTCCTCAATTGATAATTTCATAAGTTCATTAATCTTACTAGATTCAATTTTACTTTTAAATTGCTTGCAATTTTTCAAACAATATAATGCTCGTTCACCCAGTATTACGATAGTATTTGGTTTAGTATTTTCAATTTCCTTCTCAAGAAAATTAGCACAGTTTTTGACTGTTTTATTGCAAATTATTTTGTTATTGAATCTTTCCACACGACATTTGATTGCAGTTGTATAATAGTAGGATTTATCCTTGAACAATGTCAATTTATCTTTCTTGGCTATTTTGTTATTGATATTTAACAACCAAAAAAGATTCCATGATAAAGTTCCTAAAAGTGGTGATGGCGCTCCAAAAATTTTCTGAGACTCATGCCAATTATAGAAATAACTATCATTGATTATATTGCTTTTTTTGTTATGAAAAGGCGGAGATTCGCTTACTAATAAAACACTGGTTTTTTCAGGAACCCATGAAGCAGAATCGTATATTACACTTGGCTTTGAATTTGTATGAATAATTGCACTTGAAGAGTATTTGTCAGAATGATCAATACATTTCTGACATTCATGTAATTCCATCTTTAACTCCCATAAACAAAAGCTGTATGTCTAATAAGAGTAATGTCTTTAAAATAGTGAAAATTAGATGCGTGGAAGTCATCCCTATGAGATGCCCCACGCAAAACAGGAGATAGTCTGTTTCTAAAAGGCGTGTTAATGGCAATAACACGCTACATAATCTTTGTATTCATCATTTATATATGTCTTGTTTCTATGAAAACATAAAAAATGAAAAATAGGCACGAATTGTTATTTGATCTTTAACAATTCAACTTCGAAAATTAAGGTTGATTTTGGAGGAATTAATCCATCACCCACATTACGATTACCATAAGCTAAATCTGGTGGGATAGTTAGTTTCCTCTTACCACCTACTTTCATGGTAATTACTCCTTGATCCCAACCTTTGATAACCTGACCAACTCCGACCTTAAATTCTAAAGGTTGCTTACGGTCATGAGAGCTATCAAATTTCTTTCCGTTTGTTAACCAGCCAGTGTAATGAACAGAAATTGTATCTCCTACATTTGGTGATTTTCCAGTTCCTTTTATTATATCTTCGATAATAAGTTCGCCCATAGTAAAACTTCCATAAGATATAATATTAATGGATTTAATCGAAATTAAAACATTAATGGTTTAGATTATCCAATAAACACTGTTTTATTTGGTATTCATATCAGAATCTAAACCTATTGTGTAATCCTCAATGAATGGTTCTTCTTCTTCAGTTTTTTCTAACTCAAACTTGTCTTCTATTTCATTTCTTAATCTTCTTTTAACTATTTTACTTTGAATTAGAGGTAATAAACCTGCAATGGGATATGCTGTCATTGCTATTGGAAATAGTGTAGGACCTAAAGCTGCAAATGCAAGACCACCTAGCAGAGTACCTGTTGCTCTCATTCCTCTTTGACCTGTTTGTAATAAACCTAAAGTCTTTCCTCTGTGCTTCGGAGGTATCCATTCATACAAGAAACTATTCCAAGCAGCTCCCGGAGACATAGCAAAGAATGATCTAATAATAAAGAAAGCAGTAGCCATATAGATTCCACTTGCAAGCATTATCCCAACAGCAGCAGGAATTACTAATGTCCAAGAAATTACAACAATAAATTCCTTGCCTATTTTTTCTGCAAACGAACCCATGAATAGATATCCTAGAGTCAAAACCGTCCAATGAATACTATTGATCCAACCCCAAATCTCTTCTGGATTATTATATTTGCCTGAAATAAAATCACCGTAAATATACCATCCAACAAAAGGTATTGCAACACCACTAGTAAATCCCATTAACATTCTACCCAAACCAAAACTTATCTGTACACCTAAAATTGATTTTTTGCCATCTTTATCTTCTGAGAATTTTGTAAATTCATCACGACTATCTTCAGATAATTTCTCTGCATAGTTAATTTCATCTTTAGGAGTATCTTCAGCAACCAATTTTAAAGTAAAAACAAGAACAAGTGACACTAAAGCAAATCCAGCCATAATTGTAAATACCCAATTAACCCATTCCACATATTCAATGTTGGGTAAATCTATTGTTAAAAGATACATTGAGATTAATGGAGCAATTATATTAGCTATACCTCTTGTTACTTGATTTCCAGTAAAACCAAAGGTTCTGTGTACTCCTTTTTTCGTTTCATTTGCGATAAATGTATTTGTAGAGATCATCATTAATTGTTGACCAATGGCAAAAAATGAATAAAATAAAATAGATAGAGCAAATATATTCATCCTAGTAAATATTACAGCTGAACCAATAGTGCAAACTAATCCAATGATCATTGTTGTTCTTTTAAATTGAATATCGACAACAATGCCTAAGAGGAAAACAACACCCATAGCAGCATACCCCCCTACAGAAAGAATTAATCCAAACTCATAATCTGACCATTGCATAACATCTTCAGCATATGGAATAAGGAGAACTCGAAACCCTTCGCCAAAGATTCGGTAGAAGAAATTAACTACAAAGATATTGAATAATATACCTTCATGAGCCCCACTGCCTTTTAACCTAGAATAAAAGCTCTCTCTCTGTGGTTTGGGGCTTTCCTCAGGCATGAGAATGTTAAATGTTCAATGAGATTTTAATATTTTGGGTTTATTAAATAAAAAGTAAAAAGAAAAAGATGACTTAAGTCATCTCAAATTTATTAGATAGATTTAGATTTTAGTAAAACTATCAACTGTTTTCTGATCCAAACGCTTTATTACTTCTATTAGTAACTCAATGCATTTTTCGATATCAGCAATGTCTAGTATGCCATAATGAGAATGGATGTGTCGTGTTGGTACGCCTAGTACTAAACTTGGACAACCACTTCCGGTAACATGCATTGCTCCTGCGTCTGTTCCACCACGAAACATAATTGATAATTGAATATCAATATCCATTTCTTTTGCTACATCTATTACAAAATGCTTCAAATAAGGATTAGCAAGCATTGAACCATCAGCTGCTAATATGGAGGGTCCTTCTGACATTTTTGCAGGTGAAGTTGTTTCTGTTACACCAGGAACATCACCTGAAATGTCTACTTCTAAAGCAAAACCAATATCTGGTTGAATCATATGTGCAGAAGTTCTTGCTCCCCTTAATCCAACTTCTTCCTGAACTGTAGCAACACCAAAAATTTGATTTGGATGTTCAATTTTTTCTTCCTTTATTTTTCTTAATAATTCAGAAATAATAAAAGCACCAAGACGATCATCAAAAGCTTTACCAACAGCAAGAGTTGCATCCCTTTCAGATGTTTTTCCTGATTCTTCATCTTTAATGAATTGTTTTCGTTTTATAAGTTCAAAAGTAGCGTCTGGAATTATCGGATCACCTATTTTGATTCCCAGAACTTCAATTTCTTTCTTATTTT
>JAUVZH010000157.1 GCA_030602675.1 Candidatus Heimdallarchaeota archaeon
AACCAACATGCAATCTCTGCGGTTTCACAGCTGGATGGCAAGGTGAGGGAGGAAAAACAGTCATTCCTAAACAAGCCTCAGCTAAGATTGATTTCAGATTAGTTAAAAACCAAGACCCAGAGAAGATACTCAAGAATCTACGAAAATACCTTGATGATAATGGATTTACCGATGTAAAATTTGATTGGTCTAATGGTTATCCACCATCTAAAACTTATGTTAACGATGATTTTGTAAAACTCTGTAAAAGAGCTAACAAAAGAATCTATAATCACGAAGCAGCAATTCAATCTACTTCTGGTGGCTCTGGTCCAATGTACTTATTTGGAGATCACATGCCTGTTGTTTCTTTAGGTTGCGGACATGCAAATTCAGGTGCACATGCACCAAATGAGAATATTAACATCGATGATTTCATTGATGGTATGAAGATGGTTGTAACAATTATTGATGAATTTAGAAATTGGTAGTGGCAAGTACCACATTAACCAATTACTTTTTCTTATTTTTTAGAATTTGATTCAAAGATTGAAAATTATGATTTATGCAAGTGCTGCATAAATACCTATTAGAATACCAATAATTCCTAAACTTATTCCTACAAAACCAATGATTATACCAGCTTTGGCGAAATTATTCGTTTTTCTATCGGCAGTCATAAAACCAGTTATTACTGCTGCAATTGAACCAAGAAATGGCAAGCAACTTAAACCAAATAGAGATAATACAAAAGAGATGATTCCTTGAGCCATGCCTGTTTTTTGTTCTGTAGACATTTTTTCTTTTGTAGAACCATTGAATGTTTTACCACATTCACCACAGAATTTTTGTTCTATAGGATTTTTTGACCCACAATTTTGACAATATTTAACATCACCAGATGACATTTAAATTTCTCCTGAAGTTATATCCATAATAGGAATAAGTGAATAATGTTTTAAAATTAATAAATTTTATTCAGATTTTTTTTATTTTTTAAAATAGAAAAAAGATAGTGAAAATGTTATTTCTTTAAAATGGGTATAACACAAATGAATTTGAGTACTTCAGAACCTACATTTTCATAACCGTGTTTTTCATTAGGAGGAACATAAATAGAATCAGTAGCTTGAACTCTTCTCCTAGTTCCATCCTCAGAGATAAGATCACATTCACCTTGTACGATATAGATTTCATGCTCTTCTGGATGATTATGAATGCCGATATTTGCTCCAGATTCTAAAGTAAAAAGTCTCATAGCAAACCTTGGAGCTCCTTGTTCTTTGCTAATAAGCCATTGAATATTTGTTTTAGTGGAACCATAACTAGTAACAGTTTCACTTTTTATTGTACTAAGTTGACGAATTAACATAATAATTAACACCAATTCTTTTACATGTACCGGTATTTATTTGAATTTCTTCCAGTACACATTAAGTAATTTTAGCATTCGAAACTAATCAAGCATGTTTCTTTTGCCACATCTGCTGCCCCATCTTGCTATAACCTCACCATTCTTCAGTATTTCAACAATTTCGCAAGCATTAGAACAGTCACTACACTCAAAACCTACTGTTTTAAAATCTAAATCTGGTATATTCCATCCAACAAACTTTGTTTTTCTTGGACGTTTAGTAATCTCTTCTTGAGCCAAAATTGCTGCACCTATAGCACCCATAACGTCATAATGTTCTGGAATTAGTACCTTATGTCCAAGATATTTTTCAAATGCATCCTTCATTCCTTCGTTCGCAGCCACTCCTCCTTGGAACATAATAGGTGGCAAAATATCCTTTCCTTTACCAACGTTGTTGAGATAATTTCGAGCTAATGCTTCACATAAACCTTTAATTATATCTTCAGTTGAATGACCTAATTGCTGTTTGTGAATCATGTCACTTTCTGCAAAAACTGTACAACGTCCAGCAATAGAAACAGCATTATTCGATTTACATGCCAAACAACCAAATTGTTCAATTGGTATATCCAGTCGTGAAGCTTGCATATCTAAAAATGAACCAGTTCCTGCTGCACAGACTGTATTCATTGCGAAATCCACAGCAACACCATTTCTTATGATTATTATTTTGCTATCTTGCCCTCCGATTTCAATTACAGTTTGTACTTCTGGATTATAATGCAAAGAAGCTAAAGCGTGAGCAGTTATTTCATTCTTGACAATATCAGCACTAATTATCACTCCGGTTAATTGTCTCGCACTACCAGTTGATCCAGCACCTGATATTTCTATCCCATTATCGATTTTTTCCTTCATCAATTTAATGCCTCTTTGAATAGAATTAACTGGTTTGCCCTCTGTTCTGATATAAACTGATTCGATTAGTTCATTTGAATTATTTATCACAGCTAGATTTGTGCTAATTGAGCCAACATCAACTCCCAGAAAATACTTGTCTGCTTTATTTTTCATTTTCTAACACACTCCATAAATTTCATTTTATGTTATCACCATTGACTTTCCTTTTGCGTTCTATTAAATCAATAAAAGCTTCTAATCTAGTTTTTAATCCCGCTTCACCAGTATGCTCATCTAATACAAGCGAGAGAATTGGTATTTCATACTCTCTGCTAATTTGAGGTATTATACTTCGAGTAATAATCTCAGGCATACATGTAAATGGGTAAAGATGAATAACACCATCCCAACCTTTTTCCTTATACATGATTGAATAGCCTATGGATTCCTGGGTTTTCCCACCAAGACGATATTCTACATAGGGTTTTGCTTTTTTAATAGCAGTCTTAAAACTAGGTCTTTTGAATGGATTTGCTCTTGATCCGACATCTATCCATCTGCAAAATGTGATTGGAGTATAAGAAATTACTCCAAGTTCATTTAATTTAGTCATAATATCTAGATTGATTGATGGTTCTACAACTGCATATAATTCTCCAACAACCACTACTCTCAGTGGATCAGCTTTCTTATCGATTTCTACTTCATCTTCAAACATCTTTGGAATGATCTTTCTTAGTTTTCTGATGTTTCTCATACCTTTAGTTTCTACTATTTTTCTATGAGCCCTATTAACTACTCTTTGTGATGTTCCTTTCTCTAATTCAACAGCTTGATAGCTGTAAAGGCATTTATCTGCAATATCTATGAAACGATTCTTAATCCAACCAATTTGGAATGCTCTAAATGTTTTCCAATATGTTAATCCAGCTGTACGTCTTTTCATTTCTTGAATAAAACCAGTTGGATTATTGAAATTCAAATGCAGAAATTCAAAATCATATCCAAGATCCTCTAAAATTATTTCATAGATAGGTGTATAGTAACCCAATCTGCAATAATCAATGAATAAGGTCCCTACTAGCTCATATGCTCCGCGTTCTAAAACCTCAATAAAAGATCCAAAAAGCATTTTAAATGGTGTACACATCCATTCAGGTGAATGTCGAGAACCAAGTTGCTTAGTTTTATTAGTAGGTTTATTTGGAACAACAACATCTGTTCTGCCCATCTCATGACAAATTGATTCCATTACATAGGTAAAACTTCCAACATGCGGAAATGAAATTGACATAGTGATGTTCCCTCGGTTATTTCTTTTGTTTTTATTTGATTAAATATTTTCCTCCATTTAGACATGTACTTTTGTAGTTTGGAATATGATCTGCTCATCTATACCTCTTCTTAGCATGTCTATGAATGCTTCAATTCTTGTTTTCAATCCAGTTTCTGCTGTTAATTCATCAAAAACTAATTGAAGTAAAGGAACTGCAGGATTTCTTTTTGAAAATCTTGCAGCCATTTCTCCAGCTATGGAATCTGGTCCACAGCTAAAAACCATAATATGGATTATTCCATCAACAGTCTTGCTCTCTAGGAAATGCATTATTGTTCCTAAAATTTCTCTTTCATAGTAAAAATATAGTTGGAAATTCTGTTTGTCCATTTGTTTTTCGATTAGTTCTCTAGGCATTTGTTCAGAAGTGATTATGTCTACTCCTTGTTCTTTTAATATTGTACGAATATCTAATGATGCATAAGGATCATTTAGCACATAAGAATGACCAACTAATGCTATTTTTAACTGTCTCTCACCTGGATTAGATTTTGGCGAATCATTCAAGAATAATTTTGATTGCTCCCATTTGTAAAGGGTTTTTTCATCAATTACCAAATCCTTCTTGTGTTGATTATGTTTTTTCAAAGCTAATCGAAAGGCTCTGATTTTCTTAAAAGGATTTTTTGTAAACATTGATGCAATTTTCATGGCTTTGAAATAAAAGCTTAATTTTCCATCTCTGCCTTTGGCGGTATTATAATGTGGCATAATTATTGGTGGTAAATCAGGAAACATAGATCTTAAAACTTCAGCTAAGCCAATAAATTTCGGACAACCAACATACTTTTTATCACTTGCACCATACCTAGGTATAAAAAGATAATCAACTTGATCTTTGATAGCCATTACATGACCGTAATACAGTTTTGTAGAATAGCAATCCTCATTAGGTGCTATATTTACAGCCTCTTGTTTAATCTTCTTTGTTGTTTTGGGAGAAATAATAACTTCTGCACCTAATTCTTGAAAAAACGTTACCCACATCTCAGAGAATTTATAATGAATCAATGCTCTAGGTAATCCCACTCTATTCAATATTCAATCTCCTTAAGACATCAAACATAAAATATTTCTATTGGCTATATTTTGTATAAATTCAAGTTCTAATTAATAGACAATGGTCTATGTGAATTTTAAAAGAAAATTTAAATGGCAACATATACAGTAAAAACAAATTACAAGATTGTACTAATTATATAAGCAACTCTTTCTCTTGTTTCTACCCTCCACAGTTATTAAATACATTATATCCAAATAAATTTTTTGAAAAAGTATATAATTTTTATGAAAAAAAATGCTAAGCCCAAGAAAAGTAAAAAGTTGTTTCAAAAATAGAAAAAAAGATGAATTGTGGCTGAGCACTCCATAAAATTATGGAGCTAAAAATTGACCCAACCAACCTGCACCACCATTAATCATTAGAAGCAGGCCCAAAAAGATGGTTGCTGTAAGAACCATAACAACTAGTAGAGTATTAATGCTTGGACCAGCAGTATCCTTAAATGGATCTCCTACAGTATCACCTGTGATCGCTGCTTTATGAGTGTCAGTTCCCTTTCCACCAAGATTACCATCTTCTATCCATTTCTTTGCATTGTCCCATGCTCCTCCTGCATTGGACATAAATATTGCAAAAACAAAACCTGAGAGAATCGCTCCTACTAAGAAAGCTCCTAAAGCAGCGACACCAAAAATAGCACCAACCAAAATTGGGAATGAGATTGATATTATGCTTGGAAGAATTAATTCTCTTAGAGCTCCTTTTGTTGCGATTTCGATAGTTCTATGGAAATCAGCTGGTTCTGTACCCTCTAGTATTTTGGGATTATTTTCAAATTGATCTCTAATTTCATCAACCATTTTTGCAGCATTTCGTTGAACTGCTAAAATTAATAACGCAGAAAATAATACTGGAGCTACTACACCCAGAAATGCTCCAATTAAGATGTTCATATTCAATAGATCCATAGTAAAATCTACGCCAGCATCTTCAGCATAAGAAAACAGTAAAGCAAAGACTGCCAAATTAGCAGCACCAATTGCGAAGCCTTTTGTTATAGCTTTTGCAGTGTTTCCTGCAGAATCCAATTTATCAGCTATTCGAATAACTTCTTCTCCTAGACCTCCTTGTTCAGCTATTGCTCTTGAATTATCAACTATTGGTCCATAAGCATCATTTGAAACAACAGTTCCTACAATTGCTAACATGCCAACAGCAGCCATAGCAACACCAAATACACCATCAAGGTAATAAGAAAGAGCCATAGCTACAGCTATTCCAAGTGCTGGTGGAACAACACTCAACATACCATAAGCAAATCCTGAAAGAATAACTACTGCATCACCTTCTTGAGCTGACCGAGCAATATTTCTCGTTGGAGCTTTATCATCTCTAGTAAAGATATCACTTGTCCACCCTATGAGTACACCACTCAGAAGACCAATGACCACACAGGCATAATCCTTCCACATCCTTACGATCTGTTCAGCAGTAATCCCGTCTGTTGTTAATATCATAATCCAAACAAATAGTGCACCTAATGCAGCAAAGATTAAAGTTGCAATGTAAGTTCCAAAATTAAGTAATTTTCCAGGATCTTTTGTTTTCATTACTTTTATCAACAATATACCGATTAGAGAAGCAATCAATCCTACTGAGGATAAAATAATTGGAAATATAATAAAAGTACCCCTAACAACATCACTTGCACCGACCATTAGAAGATTAGCCAAAATCATAGCAGCCAGTATAGATGCCACAAAGGAATCAAAAAGATCACTGCCCATTCCAGCGATATCACCTACGTTATCTCCCACATTATCAGCTATTGTTGCAGGATTTCGAATATCATCTTCTGGTAAATTATATTCTGCTTTTCCTACCAAGTCTGCACCTACATCTGCTGTTTTTGTGTAAATTCCTCCACCAC
>JAUVZH010000191.1 GCA_030602675.1 Candidatus Heimdallarchaeota archaeon
GCAATCCTAATATTATAAAGTACTGTCACAATCTGCAAGTAAGTAGGGATGTTATGACACTGTCAGGATATGATTTAGGCGTTACTCGAATTTGTGGCCAGAAAGAAAAAAAGAAGGATATTCCTACTTGGCCTAAATGGGAGGAAGTTTGTGAAGAATATAATACCGTTACAATAGATAACTCAATAGAATTTATTCTATGCTCAATATTTACAGTATCATTAGTAATTTTATGTCAAAATAAAAGGAGAATAAAAAGATGAGAGGAAAATCAAAAAGAAAGAATTTAGTTGGTATAGTTATTCTAATATTAAATATATCCTCAATTATTCAGGTGCAACCCACACTACAAAAATTACCATATGCATATTTTTACCTCTATGCGAAAATTCCATCAGATAGTTATGGTGTTGACTATTTCAATTTGATTAAACAACAATTAAGATTTATTGGCATAGATTTAAAAATAACTATCCAAGATCCTTTTGTTTGGCAGAATGAATTAATGACTTTCAGAAATTTTGATTTAACGATAATAGAAATAAATCAAACAGATTTCGATCCATATTTACCCAATTATTATAGTGAAAATGGAACAAATAATGTGTTTGGCTATCATACAAGTTTAGATTGGAATGAAGAACTACAAACAGGAAGAAATGAATGGTACATTCAAAATGCATCTAAAATAAATCCACCTAATTCTACAGCAAATATAAATCTCAACATGGAGTGGCAACAATATCTGATGGATGATATTTTACCAGGATTACCATTATTTTTCAGTGACAATGAAACCTTTAGTATGTTAGCTTTTAATTTGAGGGAAGTGAGAACATTTATTGGTAATCGAGACACATGTCCATTAGATACAAGTTTAAGTATTGGTTTAGCAATTAGAAAAGCGATTGCATATGTTATAAATAGAAATGAAATTAATAATATAGTTCATGGGGATGAATATTTCTTAATAGACAATCCAATATGCCCAGCATACGAAGATTGGATAAATCCAGAAATAATTCAATATTGTCATTATATAGATGCTGCAAAGTATTTTATGACAAGAGCTGGATTCGATGCATGTACTCAATTTTATACTGGAGATATAGATACTAAAAATCATAGAACAGTGAGTGCAGGTAATCTTTCATTTGTTATTTCATTCGGAGGATTTTGTATTTCATTAGTATTTTGTCTAGTTTTAGTTAAACGGAGAAGAGAAAAATTATGAAAAAGATACAAGTCATTCTACTAATTTCATTAGTAGCATTATCCTTATTTTCACAACAAAAGCTAGTATCATCACATTTACCTGACCCCTACTTTTCACTTACTGCAAAAACATTTGAAGGAAGTTTCGGAGTTGACTATCTCAATTTAATAAAAAATCATCTTAGAAGAATTGGAATTATTCTCAACATATTTGTTCTAGATTACTCTTCATATTTAGCAGAATTCCACATTTATCGATATTTTGATTTATTTTATGTTGAAATAAATGAAACGGAATTTGATCCCTACTTGACAAGTTACTATACTGAAAATGGGTCCAATAATGTATTTGGATATGCAACTAAAATGGATTGGAATGATGAGTTACAAACTGGAAGAAATGAATGGTATATACAGAATGGATCGCAATTATATCCTCCAAATTCAACTGCAAGTATTAATCTCAACTGGGAATGGCAACAATATCTCATGGATAAAATCCTTCCAGGAGTTCCTCTTTTCACAAAGAATAATGATTCATTCAGTATGCTTGCATTTAACATGCGAGAAGTTAGATCTTTTATAGGTAACAGAGATCCCTGTCCTTTAAGACCTGAAATGTCAATAGGATTAGCTATTAGAAAAGCTATTGCTTATGTGATTAATAGAGAAGAAATCAATGAAATTGTTCATGGGAATTCATCTACTATTATTAATACTCCAATTTACTTTCAAGATGATAATTGGTGTAATCCGGATATAATTGAATATTGTTACTATTTAGATGCTGCTCGGTATTTCATGACAATTGCTGGTCCTAGTGTAGGTTTTCCACATGATATAGGAGATATGAATACAGATGATCCATGTGATACAGATAACACTGATAGTATAGGTGGTTTCACAGTAATAATAGCATTAAGTGTTATAGTATTTTCTTCAATTCAAATAAGAAAATTTGTGAAAAAAATAAGAAAATAATTTTGCTTTTTTTAGAAGGTCATTTGATTCCAGCCTTCTTTCAGCATCTTCATTGTGAATCTACCCATATAATCAACATTTACTCCTATTTCACTTAGCTGTTGACTAACTCCATATTCATCACTGCAAGCTTTACAGGCATAGACTTCCAAACCTGAATCTATCAGCAATTTGATTTGTTCTTGAAACCAACTATTTTCTATAGCTAATTTTTCTGTTGGTCCCCAGAGAATCACTCTTACTTCTTCCATCCATTTTTTCTTGAGGGTATTAAGAGCTAATCTGAGGGTTAATTCTTTATGCACTTCCATATCAGCGCTACTTAAAATAAGGAAAACTTTGTCCAAAATTCATTCACCACTTAAATCAATAACTACTACTTGTTAGTACTTCAAAAGATAATGAATTTTTTGAGCTTAAACTTATAACCATCAAACGACAATATAGTATATATTATTGGAAATATCTTCCGGGGGAACCTCTCATGAAAAAAGGATTAAATTACTTAATCTTTCTATTTATAGTTTTTATTTTAATAACTCCAATTTTTTCTAATGCAAAACAAACTAACAAAACATTCGAGCTAAAGATTAAACCACAAGTAGTCAAAAATTGGACGTTCATGTTATATTTTTGTGCAGATACTCGAGACAGTTATGTTACTAATGACTTGGACAATTCTCAAAATGGTTTAGGTCAAGCAATGTTCTATACAATAAATGATATTTATCACAATCAATTGTTAGATGGTTCACATACAAACTTGAATGTTATCGCTCTTTTTGATCATCCTTATTCTGCTGATTATCCTAATGGACAATGTAAATTGTATGAGCTTCGTAAGAATAATATAATTACTTTAGCAAATTATGGTGCTAGAAATATGGGTAGTTCAATAACCTTGAAAAATTTCATTGATTATTGCAAAACAAACTATCCAGCAAACAATTATGCTTTGCTCATGTCTGATCATGGACGTGGATATGCAGGGCTGTGTTTCGATTATCACGCTCCACATCCTTATCATGATTATGCATTAGGTGATTGTTTAGAGATTGATGAATTTGATGATGCTCTTACATCAGCAGGAGGAGTAGATGTTATCATTTTAGATATTTGTTTAGGAGGATCATTTGAGCTAATGTGGCAGTTAGAAGGTAATATTCATTATATTGTTGCTGGTGAGTCAACTCAAAGAGGTTCAGCACTTTACCATCCTTTAGATATTCTCTATAATTTAAGTAGAAATACTGGTATTGATAGTTCAATGTTGGCAGATATTGCATTTAGTGGAGCAGCAAACCCAATAATTGCTCCAGATGATCCATATGGCGGTCGTCCTGTTTGGCCAACAGTTGCTATTTATGATTTAACAGAAATACATAAGATGCCACATACCGGTGGAGATAGTCTATCAGGTATCTTTACTGATTTTGTTGAAACATTATATTATGAGTTATATGAGAATTTAACAAAAGGCAGGGAGCTCTTTAGAGAAATTAGAGGAAAGCTGTTTTATCCACCAAACCTCATTAGTAACAAATACATGATGCTTGATCTTGGTGATTTTGTGTCAGCTATTTTGGATAATAAACATAAAATGGTTTATGAAACACAACTAGAAATGTATGGAATACAGTTATTAGATAGGTTGTCAGAAGGTTCAGGAAAATTAATTCATAAGCAATTTATTAAAGACAATATCTTGATGATAATATAACTGGATTGACGATCTGCTTCCCAGATACATTAGATATGTACACTGGATTCCTTTATCCTTATCAATATGAGGATTTTGACATCTCAAAAGATACAAACTGGGAAGATTTCATTTTTGGCACTTATCCTCAGAATTACATTATATTTGATCATTACAAATATTTAGAATTCTATGAAATTCAAATTGGACCAATTGACCCAACCATTCACATGCACGTGTTTATAGAAACAGACCCATTTGAGAGACCTCTACATGTCGGACGTTCTAATCCGATGCGTTTTCCAGGCATGGGAATAGAAGTAGGTATAGAAGGAGCATCATTTGTAGATGACATGTTGTTTGGTATGACTAATATTAGGATTCCTGCAACAAGCATACAGGCACTGAAAAAGGATTCATCTGGTTCGTTCAGCATTGTTGTAAATGCTTCCACAGCAGCAAGTGCTGTTTTGGATATCAACTTAACTGTCAGACATGTCTTAAATGAAGAAATTGTTTGGGAAGAGAATAAAATCGAGGATATTCAAGTTGGTCAAGTACTTAGTCTTGATGTATCAACAGATGATACTATATCAGATTTTGAGGAATTGGTTCCTCCATTAAATGCTTCAAGAACGGGCTGGTTTGGAATTGAAAAACCAATAATTGCTACTTCAATCACATTTGCATTTCTAATACCAATAATGATCATAATAAGAAAAAGGGATAAGTAAATTATCAGTTAATTTACTTATTTTCCACCAGAGAATTTAGTTGGACCGATTAAGACCATAGGTGATTTCATACAGCCTTCTACTAGAAGGTCTTTTCCAACTAACTTAACATTTTTCATTAGCTCATACACAGTAGTACCCAACATTGTGTTCTTTACTGGATATTGGATTTCTCCATTTTCTACCCAGAATCCAACATCAACTTGTTGGCTGATATTTGTACCACCTCTTGCCATCAAACCATTTTCCAAATATAGTCCAGTACCAAGTTCTGCGAACAACTCATCTTTAGTTGCTGAACCAGGTTCAATTTGTATTAGGCTTGTACTTGGATGTGGAATTCCATCATACCCTTGCTTCGAAGCACTACCGGTATTTGGAATGTCAAGTTTTTTAGCTGTGTAAACATCACTTAGATAGGATAGTAGTGTGCCTTTGTCTACAATAACAGTCTTTTGACAAGGTGAACCTTCATCATCAAAATACCTACTACCATAACCACCTTCCTCGAGTGGATTATCAATAATAGTTAGTGCTGAACTAGCAATTTCTTCTGCTAATCGATCATTAAAGAAGGCAGTTCCTTGTATGATGTTATAGGCCGAAACACCTCGAGAGATAATACCATTAAAAGTCTGTCTTGTAGCTCGTTGATCAATTAGGAAAGGATAATTTCCGGAATCTATTTTCTTACCACCAAGCATTTTAAGAGCTTTTTCAGCAGCTACTTTGCCGACTTTTTCAGGATTGAATTCATCAATAGATCTACCAAAGTTGTATTCCATACCTACACCAACATCATCATCTTTTGTTATCTTATTGCTTAGGTAAATCTGCATGAATGTATTATCACTTGTAACATTAACACCATTGGAATTGACTATAATTTTAGTGCCAATTGTGAGATTTATTGTACCTGCGATGTTAAAGGTAGAATCAACTTCTAAGCCAGCATTTAATGCTCTAATTGCGAATTCAACTAATGATTCACTACTCATATTAGCTAATTTCTTATCATACAATCCTGCAACTTCTGGGTATTTATCAGGAGGTTGAGCAAAACCAATATTATCTGGATCGGGATTGCTTGCTTTAGCAAGTGAAACAGCATCTTTTGTCATAGATTCTAAAATTGAATTGTCGAATTGCGTGGAAGAAGCTAATCCTGATGCTTTTTTAATGAAAACTCTTAAGCCAACTCCAGTAGAGCTTCTACTATTTGCTTTAACGATACTAGACTCCTC
>JAUVZH010000109.1 GCA_030602675.1 Candidatus Heimdallarchaeota archaeon
CCTTCAATGCTGCAAAGTCTTCCAGTAAATTCTTCTCCAACAATTGAACCAATTGTTAGAGCTACTTCCCAAAGACGTAAACCAGCTTCCGGATTGCTACTTTTCATATTAGCTGTTCCAAAAGCCATAACCTTGAGAGCAGTCTCTTCAACTTCTTTAATACGACTATTCAATTCCAAAATCTTTGCAATCTTTCCATAACAAAGGATAGCATTTTCAATACTATTCTTTGCCATCAATTGATTTACTAATTCTTCTAAGAATTTAATTGCTTCATCTACGATATTAACTTCGGTTAAAATCTCAGCTCCTCTAATACCCCAAGAGACTGCAACCTCGTTATTTTCTAATTTTAGAAATTCTTCACATGTTTTGATACATAAGACTGCTGCTTCTTCATATTTTGATACTTTACTTAGTTTATCAATAGTCAGATTCAAGTATTTTGTAGCATTAATTAAATTCTCTTCTCGTATTAACTTTAAAGAGTAGGTCGTTACTTCTAAGGACAATTGACTAACACGTTTTAGTTTTTTAAGTTGAATAAAACTCTCATATGTTCGATCTAAGCTTTGATAAGCGGAATCGTCTAAACCTTCACTGGAATAAATTTGCCATTGTCTATATTTAAGTTCACTATTTAGTTCCATATCGTTTATTTGTGAGGAAAATTCCTCTACTACATTGAAGAAAAATTGACTCGTTTGCGCTCTATCTAACTCATTTTCTTTACTAGAAGTAATTTTCCCTGTAGCTATTTCTGTAGCTATGTCAGTTATTTGATTAACGAGTTTTTTGACTTCGTTATTCTGTTTTACATCTATGTAGATTTTCCCTGCTTCTAGAAGTTGTTTGGAACCTTCTTCCAGTTCATTTGATGAGATATAGTAACGAGCTAATGTGACGTATATCTCAGCTGCTGAACCATAATCTTTTAGTTCTTGATAAAAATTAATAGCTTTGTTCAAAAGACCTAATCCAAGTTGAGGAACAACACTTCCAAGATAACGTTCCCCCTCTATTCTAGCAGTTTGAGCTGCTTGCATCTTTTGCTTAGCTTTATCAAGAGTATCAATACCTAATTGTTGAAAATTGTTTGACTCAATATACAGTTGTTTTTGGAATGCTTCTCTACCTCGCTCGATTATTTCAGCTCCAACAATAATAGCATATCTCATTGATGAATCCAAGAAGTATTCTACAGCACTTGTATAATATTTGATAGAATAATCATAATGTTCAATTTCGAAAAACTTTTTAGCTATTTCACTTGCTATATTACCTGCTGCTTCTTTTCCTATACCAAGCTCAATTGAAACAGCAATTTGATAACCGCTTTCAGAAAGTTCAATTGCCCCTTCATTTAATCTTGAAGAATATGTTTCGAAACAATGTTCTGCAATACTGTGTAGGATTTTAGGATTCATCTCCATTTCGCTTTCAATTGAGGCCATCTTATAATATTGTATTGCCTTTTCATGATTCCCATTCTCAGAGTGATATCGTGCTAGAGCCGAAAGAATTCGAGCAGCTTCTTCGGGTTGATTTGCTTTTATAAATTCCCTAGCACCCTCCTCAAAAAGTGGATTTGCGTATTGAGTAATATTTTTTCTTAAGAAATCAGTAGCAAAACTAACCATAACTTTTGCAGCACGTTCATTTTCTCCTGCTTCTGAAAGGACTTGTCCACTTCCCTTTGCAGATTCCATGGTTACTTCGTTCAATTCATCACTACTAAATTTACGAACATTGTTAATATGATCTTCAATGGTTTCAACTACAAGATTAATATCACGTTTAATTAATGAACGAGCAAGTGCTTCATTGAAATCACAAGCAGCTTTCCAAAGCTCTCGAGCATTAAGAATGTCATTAGATTTAATGCATTGTTCTGTATATTTTGTAGCTAGCAAAACTAAAGGTTTGAGCTTTTGTTCTTTAAGTTCATCAGGAATTGTATCCGCGGTTTTGATTAATCTTTCTAATGCAATATCATGATGTCCTTCCATAAGTAATTGCTCAGCTAGCTTAAGGTAAACATCAGAAGCTTCTTCCTCCTTACCAGCTTTGATATAAGCATCTGCTGCTTTGCTTGCTAAATCAATACCAGTTTGTAATTGACGAACACTAAACATATCTTGCCATACAGAGTCATAGGTGTCAGCTGCAAGATCAATTTGATCAAAAGCTATAAAGAAATCGGCAACTAACCGATAGTACAATTCTGCATAATGAAAATCATTCTTTTCAAAACGTTCTCTAGCTATTTGACGGATATTACTTGGACTGTCCATTCGTAATTCATTTTCAGGAAGTTCCTTTAATGGATCAATCATCTTTTTGTATGATTCATAAGCAAGTTGAAATTTATTGTATTTTAAGAACAATTCTGCTTGATTAAGATAAACAGTAACTTCAAAATTCTTGTCTATCTTCTGTCCGATATCAACTGCTATATTAAAGAAATCTCTACCAGTAGGTGTTCTTTCATCTGTATAGAGTTGTAAACCAAGAGAAATTAAATTTCTTCCAAATGCAAGAGTCTCAGTATCATTGCCAATTTCTAAGTAGTAATCTTTTGCAGTATCATAATATGGAATTGCTATATCACATAAACCCTTTTCAAAAATAGCTAAACCAATCAATGCAAGCTCTTTAGCTAAAATACTAATTGCTGCTGGTGCCTTTCTATTAATGCATATGTCTTTCGCATGTTGGATAATACGAGTTGCAGAATTATTGTCGAAATGAACTGTTTCTAATTTAGTAATTTGCATTTCTGGGTTTAATATGTCAGAAATTTGCAACTCAATAAAAGTAACAAAGGCATTCATTAAACTTTCAGTTACACTGATGATTTTGGCTTCATCAGCTTTCAATTTTAATAAGATTTCAACAGTTTGATCTAGGACTTTCTCAGCAGCGTTTTGGTTGTTTAATTCAATATGCTTCTCAAAGATTTTTATGTATGTTTCAATAATTTTCTCTTCTTGTTTAGCAAGTTTGTACATTTCTTCTGCTTTCTTGATGTACTCATTACCAATTTTTTCTTCTTCTTCTCTTGCTCTTACTTTTCCTAAGTTTCTTGCTGCCCATTCGCTATAATCATTAGCTGCTTCGAGTATAACTGGTGTGGTATCTTTTTTAACTTGCTCGTAATAATCAATCTGAGCTTCAGCTATAGAACCGGCTTTATCAAATAACTTATCTTCTTGTCTATAGGTATCCTTTGTTAAAGTTAGGAATGGATCAACTTCATCATAAAATTTACTTATTTCCTTCTTCTTAAAACCATCAATTTCCTTGATGAGCATTTCAGCAGTTTGATAAATTAGACGTTTATCTTTTGTCTTTTCAATATTAGATGTAATCTCAACTAACAATCTTGATGCTTCATCATTATTACCTTTCTTTTTGAGCTCGCTGATAAGCTTAAAGAATTCATCAACTGCAGCCCGATAAGAGCCTGGTTTTAACAACAATCTTGCTTTTTCTATATTCTCAAACATTTGCGAATCCACACACGAATCTTTCCAACAACTATTCTAGTAAAAGAGCAGATAAGCTAATTAGTTTTATTGCCTTAATACTAAAATATATCATTCAAATAAAACTTATATTGAACTATATGTTTCAAGATATAAATTTCTCTTATATTGCAAATTTAAGCAAAAATCACAAAAAAGCTTGCTTTATACTTGAGATTACATAAATGAAGGAGAAAACTGATTTGAATTTATCGATAAGTTTCCATGGAGCTGTTGCAAGAACAACTGGTAGTGCACATATAATTAATGCCGGAAAAAAAAGGATTTTATTAGATTGTGGGATGATACAAGGAATTCCTCATCACCATAATAAAAAAATTTCATTTGATCCAACAACAATTGATTCTGTTGTTTTATCTCATGCACATATTGATCATTCAGGAAGAATTCCACTTTTATTTCAAAGAGGATATGAAGGCTCAGTATATTGCACACCAGCAACGAAAGACCTGGCGCGTTTATTATTGTTAGATGCAGTAAAAATATCAAAAGATGAAGCTCGCAAAGAAGAACAGAGGTCTGATAAAAAAGTCAGTAAAAAACCATTGTATGATGAAGAGGATGTATATAATGCTCTCAAGCATTTTGTAACAGTACCATACCATAACACAAAATCAATTGAGAATCATATTAGTTTAAAATTCATCGATGCTGGACACATCTTAGGTTCAGCTCAACCGATTTTAGATTTCGATGGAACAATTATAGCATTTACTGGGGATCTGGGACAAAATGATACTCCAATTATCAAGAATCCTGATCCAATAGAGAAAGCACATTATTTACTCACAGAATCAACCTATGGGAATCGTATACATCCACAATTGGATAAGGCTCGAAACCTTTTGTATAAATATGTACAACATGTAACAAAAGAGGGTGGAAAATTAATCATACCTTCATTTGCGATAGGTAGAACACAATTACTAGTTTATTTCTTAAATGAAATATATGAAAAAGAGATAGTAGATAAGACACCAGTATACATTGATTCTCCTATGGCAATTGATGCTACTAAGATATATCTTCAACATCCAGAATGTTTTGATAAAGAAACACTAAAATTGTTGAAATCAGGAGATAATCCTTTAAGATTTCCCGAACTGAAATTTTCTAAATCTCATCGTGAATCAAGAAGCATTCTTACAGGATGGGAGACTTGTGTTGTTTTTGCTGGATCTGGTATGTGCACAGGTGGAAGAATATTGAGTCACCTAATAAACGAATTACCTACTAGAAAATCTGTGATATTATTTGTTGGATATCAAGCAAAAGGTACTCTTGGCAGAAAAATCGTTGATGGTGCAGAAAAAGTAAAAATTTATGAAAAGAATGTAACTATAAGATCAAAAGTAAAAACGATAAGAGGGTTTAGTGCTCACGCAGATAAATTGGAACTAAAGAATCACATTGCAAAAATAAAGAAGAAACCTTGGAAAACATTTGTTATACATGGGGAAGCATATCACTCTTTGACATTTGCAGCTGATTTAAGGAATACTATGGGTATCTGGGCAAGAGTTCCTGAATATCGAAAAGAATATCATCTGAGATCTGCGTAATAAATTGTTTACAATTCATTTTTCTATTATTTGAGTACTTTAGAGATGACCAAAAACGTAAGCGTCTGGTATTCCATATACCTTGGCAAGTAAACTCATGTTATATTCAGTTACTACTGGTTCAACTAAATGGTAATGATATTGAAGAACTACAACAAAGGTACCTTTCTGCGAATATAAATTAAGGAAATAAGTGTTATTGTATGTATAATCATGAGGAAGGTAGGGGTTGATTCTTAAAAAGAAACATGTGACATTTCTATCGAGATAAGCATATCCTCCTGTATACCAAACCATTTCAAAAACAATTACAGTATCAACCTTATCTTGTTGACCAACCCAATACATAGCATTACAAATACCAGAATTGAATTTCCACATCCAATCCTTTTCAACAAAAGCCATTACTGATGAAGCAGTAACAAATATCAACAATATGCTGGCTAAGCTAATAACCTGATATTTCTTTTTACGAAACATTATTACTACCTTATAGATGCCATTAGCAACGAAAAGGAAGCATAATGGTAGTATAACCATAATAAAACGAAATTCCTTATGAGCAAGTATGGAGAAAACCAATAACCAAAAGACGATAATGCTTCCAGCCATTATTTTAGATTTAGTTTTTTCTTTGTAACTTAAACCAATGATAAAGAACATCAGAAAAATTGGCAAGAAATATTCAGCGAAATCGGTATAGAAACCAGTGAAGTAACTATACCAAGGACTTGTTCCATGCAAAGCGCTAAATCCTTCAACAATATTATACAGAAAGAAATTTATTGGTGAATGTAGGAAACTGCCCCAAGTAAATAAATCAAAAATTCCCTGTACTAAGACCATAAAGAACGATCCAAGCATAAACCCAATTGCAGGAGTAAAAGGTAAGAATTTACTCACCATCTGTTTATCACTAGTTCCTTTTTTCCTTCTATCAATTATTTCTTTAACAGCTACAAACAAGA
The DNA here is from genome assembly GCA_030602675.1 of Candidatus Heimdallarchaeota archaeon. Classification (GTDB taxonomy): domain Archaea; phylum Asgardarchaeota; class Heimdallarchaeia; order JABLTI01; family JABLTI01; genus JABLTI01. Next base: position 6,079 of record JAUVZH010000109.1, read on the forward strand.
GAAAAGCTAACAAAGGAAACCCCATAAGTGCAGTTGGAAATCGGATCATAAAAGCAAGTCCAACAAAGAATCCTGATAGAAGTGAAAGAAGGAATTTACGTTTATAGCTTTCTTTCGATTTTAATACTTTATATGCAAGAAAAATACTCATGAAAAGTAAATCTGATGAAAGAGAATCAGTCATTGTTCTGCTTGCCCAAAAGGGGAAAAACCACCAAACACCACACAGAAAAGCACTTAACAAACCAACAGTTTTGTTAAACATTTCTTTCCCAAAAAAATATGAGACCAATACAGTGATTATAGATGATAATGATAGGAATAATCTAGCAATAAAAATCAAGGTTAGAGGATCTGTAATTCCAAACAACATGAAGAATTTGTAAATGGCTACTAAAATAAAAACAAAAAACCAAGAACGGGCCCCTCCATAAGAGTGGTCCAGATCATATTCCCAAGGGATTGTCTGACCATTACCGAATTTCCCAAATATACGAAAATGAACCATCTCAATTGATTGAAATATTTCATCAGGGTGTACATAACCTTGTGACTCCCCAGCTGCAACAATTCTAATTATAATTGCAGCAAGAATTATTACAACTAAAGGAAGTGAACCAAAAATTTTTTTGAAAAGTTCTAAGTTGAGTTGTTTATAGAATGCTTGTCTACTAACAATGACATAAGAGGCTGTTTCTGGAATTGCCGAAACTGCTTCTAATTCATTCTGTGTATTCCCTTTCAATAGAAAAGCACTCCATATGTTTATACTAGAAAATTAAAAAGTCAACATAAAAAAACTATTCTATACGAAAGATTCTAACATTATAAGGACAAAATAAATTAAATAAAAAGAAGCTTAGATTACTGGGGTAATGACTTGAGTGGCTATATACATACAATCGGTTTCAAAGTTCTGATAGATTCCGAAGTTGTCGATTTCACATTTCGGGTGCCAAGAGGAACTTTACTAATACAAATTATGGATGAATTACAAACAACATTAAGGATAGAACCTAGAATTATTGCAACCATAAATCATGTTGGTGAAATAGTTGTAATTGAAAACCATTATTCAACAATTGATTTTCTAGTTCAAAAACATGGTACTGAGTTTTATGCTGGTGATTCAAGCGTTGTAACCTTTAATCATGGTGAATATGTTATCGATCTCGAAATTCCAGAAGCCATCCCTTATTCTGCTACCTATAGAACTGCTTGTAAAAGTTTTTCTGTAAAAATTAGAGATGTAGCTATAGAGAGACAAGATGGTCAAGTTATGGATGCTGAAGTTTTTAGTATGCCAACAGCTTTTGTATTGAATTCTTGGGGGAATTTCTATCGAATTGTCGATAAAGATTTAGGAGATTCTTTGGTAGAGCTTGCAGAAAAAGAACCCTCTACAAGTGAAAAGGATGCTCAAGTTGATGTTGAAGACACAATGGTCTATCCACCTAAAATAGAAGAATTGGATATTATAGAAATTGCTAGCAAATTAGTTGAGGCTTCTGAAAGTGAACAAGCAGAAGTTGACACAATAACTGATCATTATTTAGACTCATTTGAAGAACAAGAGAAACAGAAAGAATCAGCGGAACAAGATAAAGAAGTTTCTAAGTTGATTGAAAAGGTAGAAAAGGAAATTAGACCTCAATATCCATGGGAACAACCTGCTACTGTAGATGAAGAACCACTTCAAGAAGAAGTCATTGAAGATGAAGAACCTTTAATTGACACACTAGAACCAGAAATTGTT